>JASFUE010000027.1:0-17675 GCA_050050435.1 Burkholderiales bacterium
ATACCGGGCGGCTGACGAGATCGGCGCCACCCGGATCGCGCTTGGCCACCACCGCGATGACATTCTGGAAACGTTTTTCCTGAACCTGTTTCACGGTGGCCGGCTCAAGGCGATGCCTCCGAAGCTACTATCCGATGACCGGCGGCACGTTGTTATCCGTCCACTTGCTTACTGCAGGGAAACCGATCTCGACAGATATGCAGCCCAGAGAGCCTTTCCGATCATTCCATGCAACCTGTGCGGCTCGCAGGACAAGCTGCAACGCCAGGTCGTCAAGGAGATGATGCGCGACTGGGACACACGTTTCCCGGGACGGCTCGATACGATGTTCTCCGCGCTGCAACGGATATCGCCGTCTCACCTGCTCGATCCCCGGCAATTCGACTTCCTCGGACTGCAAGCCAGTCAGCAACAGCGAGCTCAAGCGGATGCGGCGTCCGATGGCGACGAAGCGCGCGCCACGCTGATCCATTTCCCCGGCACCCGGGGCACAGGAGGTGCAACGCAGTGACCATTGTCAACTTTACCCCGCTGAGCGCACTGCTCGGCGGCGCAGTCATCGGGCTGGCCAGTGCTGCCATGTGGTGGCTGCTGGGCAGGATTACCGGCATTTCCGGCATCCTCGGCAACGCCCTCGACACAGGACAACGGGAGCATGGCTGGCGCATCGCCTTCGCCGCCGGACTACTGGCCGCAGGGGTCATTTCTTCGGTCGCTTTCTCCGGTGCCATCCATTTCGAAATGGAGGCCGGTTATGCGCGCGCCATTGTGGCCGGGCTGCTGGTCGGTCTGGGTACGCAGATCGGCAGCGGTTGTACCAGCGGACACGGGGTGTGCGGTGTCTCCCGCCTGTCACCGCGTTCATTGGTCGCGACTGCCAGCTTCATGGCCTCCGGCTTCCTGATCGTATTCGCCGTGAGGCATTTGTTGTGAGCCGGGTCCTGATCGCTTTTGCCTGCGGGCTGTTGTTCGGCAGCGGCCTGATCATTGCCCAGATGACCAATCCGGCGAAGATTATCGGATTTCTCGACATCACCGGGCAATGGGATCCGAGTCTGGCGCTGGTCATGGCCGGGGCGACGATCGTTTTCGGCATCGCCTACCGGCTCGCCTCACGCCGCAAGGCACCATTGCTGGATACCCGGTTTGTTCTGCCAGAGAAAACCGGAATCGACAAATCGCTGGTCGGAGGCTCCTTCATCTTCGGCCTTGGCTGGGGCCTGGCCGGCTTCTGCCCCGGCCCAGCCATCGTCTCCAGCGGCTTCGGTGATGCGCGCGTCTGGGCATTTGTGGCATCCATGCTCAGCGCAATGGCACTGACGCACTGGTTACGGCGGCGCCTTACCGGCGACTAGCTGGTCCAAATCGCCCCTCTTCTCTTCCCCCGATCGCTGCACAGCGGTAAACTGCGCGGCTTTCACGCTAACCGCGAATGGCCGGGGATTATTTCCCCAGAGGAAACAGCGACATGGATGACACGTCTGGCAACAACATCGGTTCTTTCTACCCACCGCAGCGCACCCTGATGGGGCCTGGCCCATCGGAAATTCATCCGCGCGTATTCTCTGCGATGGGTCGACCGACTATCGGTTACCTCGATCCGGTGTTCGTGAAGATGATGGAAGAGCTGAAAGAGCTGTTGCGTTACGCGTTCCAGACCCGCAATTCGCTGACATTCCCGGTTTCCGGTCCGGGCTCGGTTGGAATGGAAATGTGTTTCGTCAACATGGTCAGCCCCGGCGACAAGGTCATCGTTTGCCGCAACGGTGTATTCGGCGGCCGCATGATCGAGAACGTGCAGCGCTGCGGCGGCACCGCGATCGTCGTCGAGGACCCGATGGGCAAGCCGGTCGATCCCCAGAAGGTGGAAGACGCCTTTCGCAACAACCCGGATGCAAAAATCCTCGCCTTTGTGCATGCGGAAACATCGACCGGTGTTGCCTCCGATGCCAAAGCCCTTGCCGACATAGCGCGCAAGCACGATGCCTTCACCATCGTCGATACCGTAACCTCGCTCGCCGGCATCCCGGTACTGGTCGACGAATGGGGACTGGATGCGGTTTATTCGGGTAGCCAGAAATGCCTTTCCTGCACGCCGGGCCTGTCACCGATCACTTTCAGTGACCGCGTTGTCGAACAGATCAAGAACCGCAAGACCCCTGTCCAGAGCTGGTTCATGGATATCAACCTGTTGCTCGGCTACTGGGGCGAGACCACCCGTACCTATCACCATACCGCCCCGACCAATGCCTTGTATTCGCTACACGAGGCGCTGGTCATGTTGCGTGAGGAAGGACTGGAAGCGGCCTGGGCACGGCACCAACGCAACCACAAGGCGCTCAAGGCCGGACTGGAAACGCTCGGGCTCAAATTCCTCGTCGACGAAGACTACCGGCTGCCGCAAATGAACGCGGTTTACGTCATGCCGGGAGTAGACGAAAAAGAAGTACGTCGCAGACTGCTCGCAGAATTCAACATCGAGATTGGTGCCGGACTCGGCACCCTGGCCGGCAAGATCTGGCGCTTTGGCATCATGGGCTACAGCTGCAAGATGGAGAACGTGATGCTGTGCCTGTGCGCGCTGGAAAGCGTGTTCGATGACATGGGCGCGCAGATCGAAATTGGTGCCGCCGAAGCGGCTGCCTATCACGCCTATGCGGCGTACCCGTCACGGGGCAAGGGAATGCGCGCAGTCGCCTGACAGCGGCCATGATCAGCCGGCGCGCCGGGTCATTCCGAGTCGCCGGCAAATTTCGCTGACGGTATCCGCCTGATTCATGGTGTAGAAGTGCAACCCCGGCGCTTCGTTCTTCAGCAGCCGCTCACACAACCCGGTGACGACATCAAGGCCGAATGCCTTGATTGAATCGGTGTCATCGGCATAACCCTCGAGCTTTCGCCGTATCCAGCGTGGAATCTCAGCTCCGCAGGCATCAGAGAAACGGGCCAACTGATGGAAGCGCACGATAGGCATGATGCCAGGCACGATTGGAATATCGATGCCGTACGCTGCACATTGTTCACGGAAGTGAAAATAGGCATCGGCGTTGAAGAAATACTGCGTGAGCGCAGAATCGGCCCCCGCCTCCACCTTGCGTTTGAAATTGGCCAGGTCATCCTGCGCGGAGCGCGACTGCGGATGATACTCGGGGTAGGCCGCGACTTCGATATGAAAGGCATCGCCGAAATCCGCCCGCACGGTCTGCACCAGTTCCGACGCAAACCGGAACTCTCCGGCCTGTGCCATGCCCGAAGGCAGGTCACCGCGTAGCGCCACCAGACGCTCGATGCCATGGTCCCGATACTCCTGCAGCATCGCCTTGATGCTGTCGCGGGTTGAGCCGATACAGGAGATATGCGGCGCCACCGGCAGACCTTCGTCCCGGATCTCGAACACGATGTCGCGGGTGCGCTCGCGCGTTGAACCGCCCGCTCCGAACGTCACCGAGAAGAATTCCGGTGAAAAGCGCGCCAGTTCGCTTCTGACAGCCTGAAGATTTGTAACACCGGCAGGCGTCTGCGGCGGAAAGAACTCGAAGCTCAGACCGGAATGGTTTCCACTATCCATGAGCTGTTGCGGTTCACGCTCGATACAGTTGGTGGGCACCGGGACACGCGCCGTGCCACCGGCTGCCGCCACCATTGTTCATGACGACGGCAACCTCTCGGCGGGTGAACGGTTCGGGCAATCAGTAACGATAGTGCTCCGGCTTGTAGGGGCCTTCCTTCTCTACCCCGATATAACGCGCCTGTGCGTCCGTGAGTTCGCTCAGTTGTGCGCCGAGTTTGGCCAACTGTAGCCGCGCCACCTTTTCGTCGAGGTGTTTGGGCAGTACGTGCACACCGACGGGATACTCTTCCGGATTGTTGAACAACTCGATCTGCGCGATGGTCTGGTTGGCGAACGACGAACTCATAACATAGCTCGGGTGGCCGGTCGCGCAGCCCAGATTCACCAGGCGCCCTTCGGCGAGCAGGATGATGCGCTTGCCGTCGGGGAAGATAATATGATCGACTTGCGGCTTGATGTTCTCCCACTCGTACTTTTCGAGAGAGGCAACGTCGATTTCATTGTCGAAGTGGCCGATGTTGCACACGATCGCCTGGTCCTTCATGGCTTTCATGTGATCATGGTTAACGACGTGGAAGTTGCCTGTGGCGGTAACGAAAATATCCGCCTTGTCGGCAGCATATTCCATCGTCACCACCCGGTAACCTTCCATCATCGCCTGCAATGCGCAGATCGGATCGATTTCGGTCACCCACACTTGCGCCGACAGCGCGCGCAGCGCCTGCGCACAGCCTTTTCCAACGTCACCATAGCCAGCGACAACTGCGATCTTTCCCGCCACCATCACGTCGGTAGCCCGCTTGATGCCGTCAACGAGTGATTCGCGGCAGCCATACAGGTTGTCGAATTTCGACTTGGTAACCGAGTCGTTGACGTTGATAGCCGGAAACTTGAGCAGGCCTTCCTGCGCCATCTGGTAGAGACGCTTGACGCCGGTCGTCGTTTCTTCGGTCACGCCTTTGACATGGTCGAGCCGGGTCGAATACCACTTCGGGTCCGTGGCAAGTCGGTCCTTGATCGCCTTGAACAGCGCAGTCTCTTCTTCGCTTGACGGATGGTTCAGTGCCGCCGGATCGCTCTCGGCGCGCACGCCCAGGTGCAACAGCAAGGTCGCATCGCCGCCATCGTCCAGAATCATGTTGGCAAAATTGCCTTCCGGCCAATCAAATATCTGGTGAGTATATTCCCAGTACTCTTCCAGCGTTTCACCCTTGTAGGCGAAAACCGGCGTGCCGCCCTCGGCAATTGCGGCCGCCGCGTGGTCCTGGGTCGAGTAAATGTTGCAGGACGCCCAGCGCACCTGTGCACCCAATGCCTGCAATGTCTCGATCAGCACCGCGGTCTGGATAGTCATGTGCAGCGATCCGGCGATGCGCGCGCCACGCAGTGGTTGGGTGGCTGCGTACTCTTCGCGAATTGCCATCAATCCGGGCATCTCGGTTTCCGCGATACGGATTTCCTTGCGCCCCCATCCGGACAGGGATAGATCGGCTACGCGGTAATCGTCCTTGGACTTTGCATTTGGTTGCAGAACTGCGGACATGGTCACTCTCCTGTAAAAAGTCTCGTTCGGAAGCGCCAGACAAAAAAAAGCGCTCCAAACCAATTTGAGGTTTGTGAGCGCCGTTGTTCGGTTGCTGAGCCTGGCCCCCTAGTATGAAAAGGTCGCAGCGCTCCTCAGCAAGACCGTAAGTATAAAACACCCCGACCGGTTCGAAAACACGCCGGAGCGGGCTCTCTCAGGCCGCTGCTGATGCCTTGACCCCGGCGTCTGCCTTGAGCGCTTCCACCTTGTCGAGGTTCTCCCATGTGAACTCGGGTTCGTCCCGCCCAAAGTGGCCATAGGCTGCCGTTTTCTCGTAGATGGGTCGCAGCAAATCGAGCATCTGCACGATTCCCTTCGGGCGCAGATCGAAATGCTGTTCCACCAGTTTGGCGATCGCTTCATCGGCAATCTTGCCGGTACCAAAAGTGGTGACATAAACACTGGTCGGTTGCGCCACGCCAATGGCATAAGAGACCTGGACTTCACACCGGCTTGCCAGGCCCGCCGCGACAATATTCTTTGCCACGTAGCGCGCAACATAGGCCGCGGAGCGATCCACCTTCGACGGGTCCTTGCCGGAGAATGCGCCACCGCCGTGGTGCGCAGCGCCGCCGTAGGTATCGACAATGATCTTGCGCCCGGTCAGGCCGCAGTCACCGTGCGGGCCGCCAATGACAAAGCGCCCGGTCGGATTGACCAGGTATTTGATGTCGCCCTTGACCAGGTTCTTCGGGACCACCGGCTTGATGATCTCCTCGACGACCGCTTCGCGGATCTGCTTCAGCTCGATCTCCGGGGCATGCTGGGTCGATATCACCACCGTATCGACCGCCACCGGCTTGCCGTCGACGTAACGCAAAGTGACCTGCGATTTTGCGTCCGGGCGCAGCCACGGCAGTCGGCCGTCGCGTCGCAACTCGGACTGGCGCTCGACCAGCCGGTGCGCAAGGTGAATGGCCATTGGCATGTAAACAGGCGTTTCGTCGCAGGCGTAGCCGAACATCAATCCCTGGTCTCCGGCGCCCTGATTGAGGGGGTCATCGTGCGCAGCGTCCACGCCCTGCTTGATATCCGGGCTCTGCTTGTCGTAGGCGACCAGTACCGAGCAACCCCGGTAATCAATGCCGAAATCCGTATTGTCGTATCCGATGCGCTTGATGGTATCGCGGGCAACCTGCTGGAAATCGACCACCGCGTTGCTGGTGATTTCACCTGCCATTACCACCAGGCCGGTATTGACCATGGTTTCCGCCGCTACGCGCGCGGTCGGGTCATGCGTTAAGATTGCATCAAGGACGGCATCCGAAATCTGGTCTGCCACCTTGTCCGGATGGCCTTCGGACACCGATTCGGAAGTAAACAGGTAATCGCTCATCAGCTTGTCCACTAGTGTTTCGAGAAAGTCGCGCAGGATAACAAAGGCTCGCGTCAATGCCAAAGCCGGAACACGATGCTGACCGGCCTCCTGCGCCTTTTTGCAAAGCTGCCGCTGGCCTGGTTGCATTCAGCCGGTGTGGTGCTCGGCTGGCTCGCCTATCGTCTTTCGCCATCATACGCCAATCGCCTGCGTGAGAATTTGTTGCAAAGCGGTGTCTGCGACGATCCGGCACGGCTGGCTAAACTGCTCAGGCGCTGCACGTTCGAGGCCGGCAAGGCGGTCGCCGAGGTGCCGGCCATGTGGTTCCGCCCGCAGCTCGAAAGTACCTCGTGGATACGCAACGCCGAGGGCCTGGACCTGATTGCAAATGCCCGCACCCTAGGTAAGGGCATCATCGTGTTGACGCCGCATCTGGGCTGTTTCGAGCTGCTTGCACAATATTACGCCCTGAATAACCCGATCACCGTGCTGTATCGGCCGCCGCATTTCGGCCCGCTGGAACCGGCCATGCGTGCCGGGCGCACACGTCCCAACATCCGCCTTGCCACGACCGACGTCAGTGGCGTACGCCAACTGCTCAAGGCGCTGCACAAAGGCGAGTCCATTGGCGTGTTGCCCGATCAGGTGCCGGGCGCCGGCGACGGGGCATGGGCGGACTTTTTTGGCCGGCCTGCCTACACTATGACGCTGTGGTCCCGGCTTGCCGAGCGCAGCAAGGCGGCGGTAATCATGGCTTATGCCCGCCGCCTGCCCGGTGGCGCCGGATTCGACGTACATTTTGAATCCATGCCACCGCGCGAACCGGGCGAAACGCCGGCGCGCCACCTGAACCGTTCCCTGGAAAACATCATCCGGCGTTTTCCCGAACAATATCTGTGGGCCTATAACCGTTACAAGGTGCCGGCCGGGGCGCAGGGGCCTTCGGCCGCACCTGCAACGGACGAATCTGTTGAAAAGCCTACAGGGATTAACAGTTGACATGCTGACGCGAGCCGCATTGGGGCTGCTGTGGTTAATGCATTTCCTGCCGGCGGCGATGCTCGCGCGTACCGGCGAACTGATTGGCCTGTTGTTCATGCTCCTTTCACGCGAGCGGCGCAAGGTGGTGCGGACCAATCTTGATCTGTGTTTCCCGGAACTGACCAGGGCACAGAGAAAAGACCTGGCGCGCGCCCACTTCCGGGCATTTGGGCGGGCTATGGCGGAGACCACCGTCGCCTGGTGGTCCAATGCCGACAAAGTCCGAGCGCTGGCGTGCGTCGAGGGAAAAGAGCATTTCGACAACGCCAATCGGGCCGGCCCGGTCATCGTCCTCGCGCCACATTTCGTCGGGGTCGAGATTCTCGCAATCCGGTTGTCACTCGAAGAAAATGCACAATCGATGTACAGCCATCAGAAAAACCCGGTATTCGACCGGTTTCTGGTATCGCGCCGCACGCGTTTTCGTGACATCAGGCTTGCCTCGCGTCAGGATGGAATCAAGCAGGTGGTACGCAGACTGAAAGCACGGCTGCCGCTTTTCTTTCTGCCAGACATGGATTTCGGTCCGCGCGATGCCGTCTTCGTTCCGTTTTTCGGCATACCTGCCGCAACTATTGACGCCGTCCCGAGACTGGCCGCGTTGACAAAGGCAGCCGTGGTACCGGTGCTGATCGCGCAACAGCCTGGCGGGCAGGGCTACCGCATCCGTTTCCTGCCGCAATGGGAAAATTATCCAACCCGGGATTATCGTGCGGATACCCTGCGCATGAACCAGTTTATCGAGGAAAGCGTGAAAGCAATGCCTGAGCAATACTATTGGGTACACAAACGATTCAAGACCAGGCCTCCAGGCGAGGAACGTTTCTACTGATTCGATGAAAACAGAGTACTTGCCAGAGAACCATGTTTGCCAATCCTGATATCGGTGAAATTTGCAACCTGCTGCGCGATGTAAAAACCATCGCCAGCGTCGGATTGTCTCCACTGCAAAAGCGTCCGAGCTATCGAATCGCGCGCGGACTTCAGGGCCTCGGTTACAAGATCGTCCCGGTGCGCCCGCTGGTAGAAGAGATACTGGGCGAGAAAGCCTATCCGGCGCTGTCCGAAGTGCCCGACCCGATTGATCTGGTGCACGTATTCAGGCCGGCGCGTTTTCTCGATTCGATCGTCGATGAATGCCTGGCGAAGAATTTCAAACGCCTGTGGATGCAGGAGGGAATCGTCAACGAAGCTGCCGCCGAACGCGCCCGCGACAGTGGCATCAAGGTAGTCATGGATCGCTGTATTTGGCGCGATCGCAACGGCCCGTGCGGACCACTTCTGGCAAACCGGCTATGAAAGCAGATTGCAGCAAGATTGTGGATATTTCCGCTGTATCCGTAGACGATGCGGAGTCGATCGCGCGGCTGGCGCGCGAAATTTGGTACCTGCATTATCCGGGCATCATCACGGTAAGCCAGATCGATTACATGCTGGCGCAGCGTTACCAACCCGCGTTCATCGCATCGCAGATTGCGAATGGCAAGGCCTGGTGGGACAAGATCGCCATCGGTTCACGTGTAGTCGGTTTTGCCGGATATGAGCCGGGGTCGGACGCGGCGTCGGTCAAGCTCGACAAACTGTATGTGCATCCGCGAGTGCAGGGATGTGGCTGCGGCTACGCTCTGGTGCGACATGTGGAATCGTGCTCGCGCGACAGGGGGTTTTCGATCCTGTACCTGCAAGTGAACAAAGGCAACGCCGCATCAATCGCGTTTTACCGCAGAGCCGGCTTTGCCGTTTCGAACACGGTCAAGGTGGATATCGGAAACGGCTTTTTCATGGACGACTTCGTCATGTCAAAACGCATCGGAGTCTCCGGCCAATGACGCGCCTGCACTTTACCAAGATGGAAGGCGCCGGTAACGATTTCATAGTCATTGATGCGTCCCGGCAGCCGTTTGCGCTCGGCCCTGCGCAAATCCGCCGCCTCGCAGACCGCCACACGGGCATCGGTTTCGACCAGCTTCTGGTAATCGAGGCGCCGCGCAGTAAAGGTACCGACTTCTATTACCGCATTTTCAACAGCGATGGCCTCGAAGTGAACCAGTGTGGAAATGGCGCGCGTTGTTTTGTTCGTTACGTCCATGACAAATCACTGTCGAACAAGGACAGGATACGGGTGGAAACGGCGTCGGGCGTGATCGAACCCAGACTGGAAGCCGACGGTTTGGTCACTGTAGACATGGGGCCGCCGCGCTTCGAGCCCGCGGACATTCCCATGCGTGCACCGGAACGCCGGCCAACCTATAACATTAGCGTTGCCGAAGAACAGATCGAAATCGGCGCCGTATCAATGGGCAACCCGCATGCGGTGCAGATCGTTGATGACGTCGAAGCAGCGCCGGTGACAACCCAGGGGCCATTGATCGAGATCCACGAGACGTTTCCGGATCGTGTCAACGCCGGCTACATGCAGATCATTGACCGGCACAGCATTCGGTTACGCGTCTGGGAACGCGGCTCCGGCGAGACCCTCGCCTGCGGGACCGGTGCCTGCGCTGCGGCTGTCGTGGGCATCAGCCGGAAGTTGCTGGACTCGCCGGTTTGCGTTCACACTCGTGGTGGGCAGTTACACATTAGCTGGCCGGGTGGCGCAAACAGTGTTCTGATGACCGGACCGGCACGCACGGTATTTGAGGGTGAAATTGACATTCAGGGAGACAGATGACTGACGCAGACGTTGCACAATATCTTCAGGAGCATCCCGAGTTTCTGGACGCTCACGTAGACATACTTGCGCAAATCCGGATTCCCGACCCGCATGAGGGGCGCGCAATCCCGATCGCGGAGCGGCAAATGACACAGCTTCGCGAACGCATTCGGACTCTGGAGCAAAAGCTGGCGGAGCTGATCACCTTCGGCGAGGAGAATGACGCCATCAGCGAGCGCATGCATCGTGCGACTCTGGCAATGATCGCGGCACCGGGTATAGATGACTTGCTCGGTACGTTCTACTTTCATCTGCGCGAGGATTTCGCGGTCCCGCATATCGCGTTGCGCATTTGGGGTACGAACAATGCATCCGAACGTGAAGAATTCGCCGAGGTTTCCGAAGAAGTTTTCGCTTTCACCGACAGTCTGACCTCGCCTTACTGCGCGCAGCACCCCATGTTCGAATCAGCTGACTGGTTCGCGGATGCGCAACCGCCGCTGCAATCTTTCGCGTACGTAAAACTGGCCGGTGAAAGATTCAATGGCCTGATGGTGCTCGCGTCCGAAGACGCCGAGCGCTTCTATCCGGAAATGGGAACACTTTATCTGCAGCGGCTCGGTGATATTGCGTCGGCGGCAATAGCCCGTTACCTCGATTGACCGAAAGCAGCGTGATGGCGCAGACCAGTCAGACAGTCAGCGACCGCGATCAGGCACTGGTGGAGAATTTTGTGGTGCACCTTGAGAAAGAGCGCCGCCTCTCGGCTCATACGGTCGAAGGCTACCGGCGCGACATTGCGCTGCTGCTCGATACCGCCGGTGCAACACCGCTCGAGCAGCTGGAAATTCCGCATATCCGGCGCTGTGTCGCGCGTCTGCATGCAACAGGTCACAGCGGGCGTTCACTGGCGCGCGCCCTTTCAGCATGGCGCAATTTTTTCGGCTTCCTGATGCGAGATCACGGGCTCGCCCACAACCCCTGTGTTGGCATTCGCGCACCACGCACGGCAAAGAAACTGCCAGACGCGTTATCTCCTGAAGAAGTTGCCAGGCTGGTGGAATTGCCTGCCGATGATGTATTCGCGGTACGAGACCGCGCCATGTTCGAACTGCTCTATTCCTCGGGACTGAGGCTGTCGGAACTCACCGCCCTTAAAACAACGGATATCGACTTTCAGGATGCAACCGTGCGCGTGCTGGGCAAGGGCAGCAAGACTCGCGTGGTGCCAGTCGGGCGTTTCGCCCTCGATCGCATTCGCGACTGGCTGGCACAGCGCGACAGCATCGCCAAAGGTAATCCGGGCGTACTGTTTCTCAACCACCACGGCAAGCCGATCGGGCCAAGAACGGTTCAGCAAAGACTAACTATGTGGTCACGCAAACAAGGTCTCGCGCAACACGTACACCCACATATGTTGCGCCACTCGTTTGCCTCCCACGTATTGCAGTCCAGCGGCGACCTGCGCGCGGTGCAGGAAATGCTGGGCCACGTAAGCATATCGACAACGCAGGTCTATACCCATCTGGACTGGCAGCACCTGGCAAAAGTGTATGACGCCGCGCATCCGCGCGCCAAGCGCAAGGCGGCAAAATCCTCGAGGTAGCACCCGGCTGTTTCACCGCTGTCTGTGATCTCGCATCCGGCGCGCCACCTTTCGCAGTTGCCGGGTATTGCTGAACAATCAACCGCAAATGATATTTCAACAACGTGACTGAACTGATACTGATACGCCACGGCGAAACCGACTGGAATGTCGAACATCGCATTCAGGGTCATACCGACATTCCACTCAATCGTGCCGGCCTCGAACAGGCAGCGGCGATCGGCGAGCGGTTTCGCGACCTCGATGCCGACGTTCTGGTCAGCAGCGATTTGCGGCGGGCCATGCAAACCATGTCTCCAATTGCCAGCCTGCAAGGCAAGCCGGTTTCAGCCGATGAGCGACTGCGCGAACGTAATCTCGGAATACTGCAGGGCAAGACGCGGGAAGAAGCCCAACGCCTTGCACCTGAGGCATTCGAGATTTTTCGTAGCCGCGCACCGGATGCGCCACTGGAACACGGCGAGTCGCTGGCCACGTTCGCCAACCGGGTAATCGGTGTACTGCTCGAGCTGGCCGAACAACACGAGGGCCGGCGCATCGTTGCCGTCACCCATGGCGGCGTGCTCGACATCGCCTACCGGCACGCCGCTGCAATTTCTCTCGAGGCACCACGAACGTTTCCGATCCACAACGCTTCGATCAATACGTTCCAGGTGCAGGACAAACAATTCCGGCTGGTTGACTGGGGGGATATCAGCCATCTGCCCGACCAGTCGGTAATGGATGAAACCTGAGTTTCGGGCAAGGCCGAAAGCGTTTGGCAATAGCAACCTCTGTTTGGTAGTCTAGCGCCACCATGCGTCCCTGGTTCCGGCGTCGTTTCCTTTTCTGGCTGTTGCCTGCAGTTTTGCTGTTTGCGCAGCAAGCGGCCATGGCTCACCTTGCCTCACATCAGGGCGACAACTCTGCCGGGTCGGACAAATCACTGGCTCATCTGAAGCTGTGCTACGGATGTCTGTCAGTCGAAAAGCTTCTGCACACCCCGCCTGCCGTCGCGCAACATCGCGTCGTCGTGATACGTGGCGCGTGCGCGCCAGAACCGGCGCTGTTGCCGGCTCTGGTTTCGGTTGCCATCGGCACACCGAGCTGCAGGGACCCACCCTCCTCTCTCTGAAACACCACAACCAGATACATGTTGACGCGCAACCGGCGTGAGTGCCGGTTGCCGCGTGTTATTCGTTTCAGAGGAGATTGGAAAATGAACAAGCATCGCCTGGCGATCGCCATCGCCATATGCCTGTGCGCGCCCACGTGGGCACTGGCACAGGATCAGAGTGAAATCGACGAGTTGCGCCAACAGATTGAGGAACTGGAAGACAGGCTCGACAAACAGGAGGCAAAGGACGCCGCCGCTGCGCCCGAAGCAGTTGCAATACCGGATCCCGTCGCCCCGGTTCCCACCGGCAATGCGTTCAATCCGGCCATCTCGCTGACCATCAATGCAAAATACACTGACGTAAAAGAAGACCCCGACACCTACTACATCGGCGGTTTCGTACCCAGCGGGGGGGGACATGGGGATGACGGCGGACACAGTCATGGTGGAGGTGTCGAGCGTGGCTTCAGCCTCGACGAATCCGAGCTGACCATTTCGGCGAACATCGACCCTTACTGGCTGGGTTATTTCACAGCCGCTGTCAGCGATAGTGAAATCGGCGTCGAAGAAGCCTGGATCCAGAACGGCGGCACCATCCCGGGCGTAGTCGCCAAAGCCGGACGTTTCCTGTCCGGCATCGGCTACATCAACCAGCAGCATCCGCACGCCTGGGATTTCGCCGATGCTCCCTGGGTCCAGCAGGTGTTCTTTGGCGGCAATCTCGCCGACGACGGCGTCCAATTGCGCTATATCGCACCGACGCCTTTGTTCCTCGAGTTCGGCCTGGAAGCCGGCCGCGGTGCCAACTTCCCGGGGTCCGAAACCAATGACAACGGCGCCAACGCCGGCGCTGTGTTCGCCAACCTCGGCGGCGACTTCGGCTTCAGCAACAGCTACCTGATTGGCGCTTCGTACCGGCAGACGCAAGCTGACGAACGCGAATATGACGACTTTGATTCTGCCAGCAACGAGATCGAGAACATCTTCACGGACCTGGAAAGCAAGATCTGGGGAGCCAGCCTGGTGTGGAAGTGGGCACCAGACGGTGATCCTTCAATTCGAAATTTCAAGTTCCAGACCGAGTATTTCTGGCGCGAGGAAGACGGACAACTCGGTTACGACTACGACGACGGGACCGGGACGTTCGCTCAAGAAGGTCCGTACTCGAGTACCCAGAGTGGCTGGTATGCGCAAGCGGTCTGGCAATTCATGCCCCGTTGGCGTGTCGGTGCCCGCTACGATCAACTCGACTCCGGTGACCTCGAATACCAGCCAATCAGTAACGGCAGCATTACCCGGGAAGACTTGCAATTGCTGCAGGAGAACGAACCGAAACGCTACACCGCGATGGTGGATTTCTCCACGTCAGAGTTCGCCCGCTTTCGCTTGCAATACGAATACGACGAAGCGCGCTATGACGTAACCGACCAGCTGATCATCTTTCAGTACGTCGTCAGCCTCGGCGCACACGGCGCACACAAATTCTGAGACGCAACGATGACGACACAAATCAACCTATCGTTGTACGAAACCAAATCTGTTGCGGAGGCATTTTCATGAAAACCGTTACTGTCATACTCTGCGCCATTCTTGCGAGCGCCCTGCCCTCGCTTTCATTCGCAAAACTAAACGCATTCGCGTGCGAGCCCGAGTGGGCATCGTTGTTGGAGGAGTTGGGCGGCAACAAGGTATCCATCTATCAGGCTACTTCTCCAAAACAGGATCCACACCGCGTCGAGGCGCGTCCCAGCCTGGTTGCGCGAATGCGCCGTGCCGACCTGGTCGTGTGTTCGGGTTCCGACCTTGAAATCGGCTGGCTCCCGGTACTCTTGAGATCAGCGGGCAATCGCAAGGTGCAACCAGGTACGCCGGGTTATTTCATGGCGTCAGAGTTCGTCAAGCGACTCGATGTCCCCGAGAATGTCGATCGGGCGATGGGCGACGTGCACCCCTATGGTAATCCGCACGTTCACCTGGATCCGCGGAATATTTCCATCATCGCCAATGCTCTTGCGTCACGGCTCGCTGAAATCGACGGCGAGAATGCTGATTACTACAAGGAACAAAACGCCGCATTTCAAAAGAAGTGGTCGGAATCGATCCAGCGCTGGGAACGTGAGGCGGCCGGGCTCAAGGGGTTGCGCCTCGTGACCTATCATCGTGACGCGCTGTACCTGACCAACTGGCTGGGGATGGATCTGACCATGACCATTGAACCCAAGCCGGGCATTCCACCGAGCGCCGGACACCTGGCGGACTTGCTCTCCGATCTGAAGGCACACCCGGCGGATGTCATCGTGCGCATGGCCTACAACGAACCCAAGGCGCCGGCGTGGCTGAGCGAGCGCACCGGCATTCCCGAAGTGGAGTTGCCTTTCACAGTCGGTGGCACCAAACAGGCAAAAGATCTGTATGGTCTTTTTGACGACACCATCGAACGTCTCAACGCTAGTACGGGCCGCTGATCATGAGCGAAACGCTGAGCATCTTGTTGCCGGCCTTGATCGCCGGTTTGCTGGTCACCGCGACCCACGTCCCCTTGGGAATGGTAGTGCTGGCCCGCGGTATCGTGTTCATTGACATTGCAATCGCGCAAATAGCTGGTGCAGGCGTCATCACAGCGGACCTGCTCGGCTTTGAAGCGCACGGTGTGGCCGTTCAGCTTTCGGCCCTCTCGGCCGCGCTTGCCGGCGCGCTGTTTCTGACGTGGACGGAGAAACGCTGGCCGAAGTACCAGGAAGCGATTATTGGCTGCGTCTTCGTGCTCGCAGCGACGCTCGAGATTATTTTGCTTGCCGGCAATCCGCATGGAGGTGAATACCTGAAAGAACTGCTGGTGGGCCAGATTCTATGGGTGGGGAGTTCCCAGTTGCTGGCCGTTGCAGCAATTTCCGCTGTCATCTGCGCAATCTGGTTTGGAATTGGCGAACGAAGAATCGGGCGCATGGGGTTCTATGTGCTGTTCGGACTCGCAGTGACCGCATCGGTACAAATGGTCGGCGTTTACCTGGTGTTTGCCAGTTTGATTATTCCGGCATTGGCAACGCGGGAGGCACGTTCGAAGAGACTGCTGAAAGCTTATGCCGTTGGCGCAATCGGTTTTGCTGCTGGTCTTGTCGTATCCCTGATAACGGACTTGCCAACCGGGGCAATCATCGTATGGTCAATGGCGCTTTGCGGGATTGTTTTCAGCACATTGGAAAGGAGCAAAGCAGTGACCGCCGGCTGACTTGCCTGGTTTCTGGGCAATCGCTATTCTCTGGGCACCGGGGTGGACAGGTTGTAGACTTGATCGCGCACCAAAGTGGTAATCATTTGCGGTCGTTACAGTCGTTGCCTCGGCCCCGGATAGCACTTTCGATTACCGGCCACAAACACCATGACGCAGAACATGCACGGAACAACCATCCTGTCGGTCCGCCGCGGCAAGCAAGTCGCCCTCGGCGGCGACGGCCAGGTTACGCTTGGCAACATCGTACTGAAATCATCAGCGCGCAAGGTACGGCGCCTTTACCACGATCGCATCCTCGCCGGTTTTGCCGGCGGTACTGCCGATGCTTTCACCCTGTTCGAGCGCTTTGAAGCGAAACTTGAAAAGCATCACGGTCATCTGCTGCGCTCCGCAGTTGAACTGGCCAAGGACTGGCGCACCGACCGCATTCTGCGCAGGCTGGAGGCAATGCTTGCGGTCGCCGATGGCGAGACTTCGTTGATCCTTTCGGGAAATGGTGACGTCGTCGAACCGGAAGACGGTCTGATCGCCATCGGCAGCGGCGGTCCGTATGCACAGGCCGCCGCCCGGGCACTGCTCGACAATACCGAACACAGCGCCGAGGAAATTGTCAAAAGGGCCTTGTCGATTGCCGCCGACATCTGCATCTATACCAACCACAACCACGCCATCGAGTCACTGGATACCTGATCGGGACAATGTTCGGAATATGACGGTTTACCGCGATGCACGGCGACTGCTGCCCGGGTCATTGTGTCCGCCTGTTGCCTGACTTGCCCGGAATACCGGGTACAGGCTTTGGCGAGCAAGCGAATCCTTTAAACTCGCTTTTTCTCACAACCTCACTACACACAAGACACCAATCATGGCGGGAATGACTCCTCAGGAAATTGTCCACGAACTGGACAAACACATCGTCGGCCAGGATGCCGCCAAGCGTGCGGTCGCGATTGCACTGCGCAATCGCTGGCGCCGGCGCGAAGTGCCGGAACCTCTGCGCCAGGAGATCACACCCAAGAACATTCTGATGATCGGCCCCACCGGCGTCGGCAAGACCGAAATCGCCCGGCGACTCGCCCGGCTGGCTGATGCACCTTTCATCAAGATCGAAGCAACCAAGTTCACCGAGGTCGGTTATGTCGGCAAGGATGTCGATGCGATCATCCGCGATCTCGTGGAAATGGCGATCAAGGAGATGCGGGAAAAGGAGACCGCGAAAGTACGCCACCGGGCCGAGGACCTTGCCGAAGAGAGAATTCTGGACGTCCTGCTGCCGCCGGCGCGCGATGTTGGATTTTCGCCCGGTGAAACGTCAACCGATTCCGCGACCCGGCAAAAATTTCGCAAGCGCCTGCGTGAAGGCGAGCTCGATGAAAAGGAAATCGAAATCGAGGTTGCGCAGACCCCAACCCAGATGGAAATTCTGGCACCGCCGGGAATGGAAGATCTCACCTCGCAGATCCAGAGCATGTTCCAGAACATGGGTGGCGGCCGAACGCGCAGCCGAAAACTGAAAATCCGCGACGCCTTTCAGCTACTCACCGATGAAGAAGCAGCCAAGCTCATCAACGAT
>JASFUE010000028.1:0-17453 GCA_050050435.1 Burkholderiales bacterium
GTTTGTGTTCGCTTCCGGCTTTGAGGCCGCGAGGTCGGCGGCCGTCGGTGGCGCGATTGCATTTATTCCAGGCGCGTTTTACGCGTGGCGGCTGGTTGTTTCCCGGAAGGCAGCTCCGAACAGTCTGCTGCGGGTGCACGTCGTCGCCGAAGCAGGCAAGCTTGCACTGACGTTTGTCATGTTCGCTGCTACCTTCGTCTGGATGAAGGACGTATCCGTAATACCGTTGTTCGTAGCCTACATCGCCGGTGTGATGGTGTACTGGCTTGCACTGATTTTGATTAAACATTAAGAGAACTGACGAGCATGGCCGAATCGGGCGCACAAACTTCCGGCGAATACATCGTTCACCACCTGACCAATCTGCACATCGGGCACGGGTTCTGGACGTTTCACCTCGACACACTGATCGTCTCGGGTGTACTGGGACTGGTCGTCTTCGGTTTCATGATGATGCTGGCGCGCAAGGCGAGCAGCGGCGTCCCCTCGGGCTGGCAGAATTTTGTCGAGATGGTGGTATCGATGGTCGATGCCCAGGTCAAGGACACCTTTCACGCCAAGAGTGAACTCGTTACGCCTCTCGCCATCACCATTTTCATCTGGGTGTTCATGATGAACCTCATGGACCTGATCCCGGTTGACTTCCTGCCGATGACTGCATACGCGATGGGCGTGCCTTATCTCAAGATCGTCCCGACGACAGACCCCAACCTGACCTTCGGCATGTCGCTGACCGTGTTCGCCATCATGATTGCCTTCAACTTCAAGTTCAAAGGCGCCGGCGGTTTTCTGCACGAAGCGTTGACCGTTCCGTTTGGCAAGTACCTGTTCCCGGTCAATTTGCTGTTCCGCGTCATCGAGGACATTGCCAAGCCGGTTTCGTTGTCCTTACGTTTGTTTGGAAACATGTACGCCGGAGAAATGGTTTTCATTCTGCTGGCGGTATTCGCCGGCGCCGGATTCATGTGGGCGCCGTTTGCCGCTACGCTCAGCCTCGGCTGGGCGTTGTTCCACATTCTCATTATTACGCTGCAGGCTTTCGTCTTCATGATGCTTACCATCGTGTACATGAGCATGGCGGCGGAGCACCATTGATTCATCTACTTTTACGATAACCAACCACTACTACTACTGCACTAGGAGAAAATAAATGGAACTCGCTTCCGTGTTGGGAATGACGGCAATTGCGGTGGCCCTGCTGATTGGCATGGGCGCACTCGGAACGGCTATCGGATTCGGCATTCTGGGTGGACGCTTTCTTGAAGGAGCGGCGCGCCAGCCAGAGATGATCCCGACCTTGCAGGTCAAGATGTTCATTGTTGCCGGCCTGCTCGACGCGGTGTCCATGATCGGCGTCGGTATCGCCCTTTACCTGCTTTTTGCGAATCCTTTCATCGGCATCATCGGCGGTTAATACATCCGACAAGCTAAGCGCAGGAGGCAAGCGTGAATATCAACGCAACACTATTTGGCCAGGCGCTGTGGTTTGCCGTATTTATCTGGCTGACGATGAAGTACATCTGGCCACCGCTGCGAAAGGCCATGCACGATCGTCAGACGCAGATTGCCGACGGTCTTGCGGCGGCTGAAAAAGGTCGCCAGGAGCTGGAGCAGGCTGCTCAACGTGTGACCGACGAGCTGCAGAAAGCGCGCGAACAAGCCAGTGAAATTCTGGCCCAGGCGGAAAAGCGTGCCGGCGAACTGGTCGAGGAAGCCAAGGACAATGCCAGGGCAGAAGGCGAGCGTATCGTTACTGCCGCAAAAGCGGAAATCGAGCAGGAGGTCAACCGCGCCCGCGAGCAACTGCGCTCCCAGGTTGCAGTACTCGCCGTGACCGGTGCAGAAAAAATCCTCAAGCGCGAAATTGACGCCAATGCGCATGCCCAATTGCTGCAGGGCCTGGAATCGGAGCTTCGGTAACTCGACATGGCAGAGCTAGCAACCATTGCCCGGCCCTATGCTGAGGCTGCATTCGAGCTTGCCAGACAGGGCAACGAACTCGACAAGTGGTCACAGGCGTTGTCGCTGATGGTCGGTGTATACGAAGACCCGCAGTTCCAGGCTGCCATCGCGGCTCCGACAACCACAAATGCCGATATCGAACGACTGCTGCTCGGAATCTGCGGCGATCGCATTGACGGAAACGCGCGCAATTTCATTCAGCTGTTGATCGAGAATGGTCGTCTGCCGGCGATTGGCGAGATGCAGAGGCTCTATGAGCAATTGAAATCGGAGGAGGAAGGCGTGGTGGATGCGCAGATTTCCTCGGCTTATCCGCTCGAAGATCAGCAACTCGCACAGATCGTGGCACTGCTGGAAAAGCGCTACAACAAGACAATCAGCCCGAATGTTGACGTCGACTCCGAGCTGATTGGCGGAATCAAGATACAGGTAGGCGACAAGGTTTGGGACGCCTCGGTGCGCGGCCGTTTACAAGGCATGGCCGCCGCCCTTACGACATAGGAGCATTGATCAATGCAGTTAAACCCCTCCGAGATCAGCGAACTGATCAAGAGCAAGATCGAAAACCTTGCTATATCGGCCGAGGCGAAAACCCAGGGTACGGTGGTGTCCGTTACCGACGGTATCTGTCGAATTCACGGACTGTCAGACGTGATGCAGGGCGAAATGCTCGAATTCCCCGGCAATACGTTCGGACTGGCGCTGAACCTGGAGCGTGACTCCGTCGGTGCGGTGGTGCTTGGTGACTACACACATATCACCGAAGGTGACGTCGTCAAATGTACTGGCCGGATTCTTGAAGTGCCGGTTGGCCCCGAGCTCATCGGCCGAGTCGTCGACGCGCTGGGCCAACCCATTGACGGGAAGGGTCCGATCAATGCCAAGAACAGTGACGTGATTGAAAAAGTGGCGCCCGGCGTTATCTGGCGCCAGTCGGTTTCCGAACCGGTGCAGACCGGACTGAAGTCGATCGACTCGATGGTGCCGGTCGGGCGCGGCCAGCGCGAGTTGATCATTGGCGACCGCCAGACCGGCAAGACGGCGGTTGCGGTGGACACCATCATCAACCAGAAAGGCAAGGACCTGTTCTGCGTTTATGTCGCCATCGGTCAGAAGGCGTCGACCGTTGCCAACGTGGTGCGCAAGCTCGAAGAATATGGCGCGATGGACTACACTATTGTGGTTGCGGCGACCGCTTCAGAGTCGGCGGCCATGCAATATATCGCGGCCTACTCCGGCTGCACCATGGGCGAATATTTCCGCGACAACGGCCAGGACGCACTCATTATTTATGATGACCTGACCAAGCAGGCGTGGGCTTATCGCCAGATCTCCCTGCTGCTGCGCCGTCCGCCGGGA
The DNA here is from genome assembly GCA_050050435.1 of Burkholderiales bacterium. GTDB lineage: Bacteria > Pseudomonadota > Gammaproteobacteria > Burkholderiales > Eutrophovitaceae > SG8-40. Next base: position 3,322 of record JASFUE010000028.1, read on the forward strand.
CGCGAAGCCTACCCGGGTGACGTTTTCTACCTGCACTCGCGCCTGCTCGAGCGCGCCGCGCGCGTCTCCCCGGCATGGGTCGAGCGTCATACCAATGGCGCAGTCAAGGGCAAGACTGGCTCGCTCACGGCCTTGCCGATTATCGAAACGCAGGCGGGTGACGTATCGGCGTTCGTGCCGACCAACGTGATTTCCATTACCGACGGACAGATCTTCCTCGAGACCGACCTGTTCAATGCCGGTATCCGCCCGGCAATTAACGCCGGCGTGTCGGTGTCGCGAGTCGGTGGTGCAGCCCAGACCAAGATCATGAAGCGCAAGGACACCGGTGGTGGTGTGCGTCTGGCACTGGCCCAGTATCGGGAGCTCGCGGCATTTGCGCAGTTCGCCTCGGACCTTGATGAAGCCACCCGCAAGCAGCTCGAACGTGGCCGCATGGTGACCGAACTGATGAAACAGCCGCAATACCAGCCGCTGGAAGTCTGGGAAATGGCATTAACCCTGTTTGCCGTGAACAACGACGTCTTCGACGACATCGACGTGAGCAAGGCGCTGGCCGCTGAAAAGTCGATGCGCGACTACATCAAGGGCAATTACGGTGATCTGGTTAGCCGTATCGACCAGCAGAAAACGCTCAGCGAAGACGACGAAAAGGCGCTCAGGGACGCGATCGCCGACTGGAAGGCGAACGGCACCTATTGATGACGGGTACGTGGTGTTCGATATCACGGTGATCAACACGCCCGCGCCACACAGCGCGGCGTAGTCCACGATTGAAGGCGAGCAATGCCAGGCACTAAAGAGATACGAACCAAAATCAAGAGTGTCCAGAACACTCGGAAGATTACCAAGGCCATGGAAATGGTCGCGGCGTCGAAAATGCGCAAGGCGCAGGACCGTATGCGAGCGGCACGTCCATACGCGGAGAAAATCCGCAACGTCGCGGCCCATATTTCCCACGCCAATCCGGAGTACCGCCATCCGTTCCTGGTCGAGCGCGATACCGTCAAGCGCGTGGGCGTGATTGTGGTAACCACCGACAAGGGTCTCTGTGGGGCGCTCAATACCAACGTGTTGCGCATGCTGCTCAACCAATACAAGGAGTGGCAGGAAGAAGGCGAGGAAATCGACGTCTGTTGTATCGGAAGCAAGGGCCTTGGCTTCATGCAACGGCTTGGAGCCAGCATCATATCCGAGGTCAGCGGCCTCGGTGACCGTCCGCGTCTCGAACAGATTATTGGCGCACTCAAGATCATGCTCGACGGCTACATGGAAGACCGGTTCGATCGCGTCGTGTTGTTCTACACCAAGTTCATCAACACCATGAAACAGGAACCGGTGATGGAACAGCTGCTTCCGATCAGCGGCGAGCGCCTTGGCGCACCGGAGGGTTCCTGGGATTACATCTACGAGCCGGAAGCGCGCAGCGTGCTCGAACAGGTCCTCACACGCTACATCGAAGCAGTAATTTTCCAGTCTGTCGCCGAGAACATGTCTTCAGAGCAATCGGCACGGATGGTGGCGATGAAGTCGGCATCCGACAACGCCGCGACACTGATCGACGAACTTACCCTGATTTACAACAAATCGCGCCAGGCGGCGATTACCAAGGAGCTGGCAGAAATTGTCGGCGGTGCCGCTGCGGTCTGACGCAAACTGAACTGATAACTGACTTGAACGGATAGATATGGCCATGTCACAAGAAACCGGAACAATCGTCCAGTGCATCGGCGCTGTGGTCGACATTGAATTTCCACGCGAAGGAATGCCCAAGGTCTACGATGCGCTAACGCTCGTTGAAGACGAAAGCGAAGGCGGTCTGGCAGAAGCCGGGCTGACTTTCGAAGTAGAGCAGCAGCTGGGTGATGGCGTGGTGCGCTGTATCGCGATGGGTTCATCCGATGGTCTGCGCCGCGGAATGAAAGTGGCTGCGACCGGTGCGCCGATTTCCGTTCCGGTCGGACATGGCACACTGGGCCGCATCATGGACGTTCTCGGCCGGCCGATTGACGAGGCCGGACCGATCGAAACCGACGAGCGCCGCTCGATTCACCAGCCCGCGCCAATCTTTGCGGACCTGTCACCGTCGGTGGACTTGCTCGAGACCGGCATCAAGGTCATCGATCTGATCTGTCCGTTCGCCAAGGGCGGCAAGATCGGTCTGTTCGGCGGTGCTGGTGTCGGCAAGACCGTGAACATGCTCGAGCTGATCAACAACATCGCCAAGCAGCATTCGGGTCTGTCCGTGTTTGCCGGTGTCGGTGAGCGTACCCGCGAAGGTAACGACTTCTATCACGAGATGTCCGAAGCCGGCGTGATCAAACTCGACAACATTGGAGAATCCAAGGTGTCGATGGTATTCGGCCAGATGAACGAGCCGCCGGGAAACCGCCTGCGCGTGGCGCTGTCGGGTCTGACCATGGCAGAGAAATTCCGTGACGAAGGCCGTGACATCCTGTTCTTCGTCGACAATATCTACCGCTTCACGCTCGCTGGTACCGAGGTGTCTGCGCTGCTCGGCCGTATGCCTTCGGCGGTGGGTTACCAGCCGACACTGGCTGAGGAAATGGGCAAGCTGCAGGAACGGATCGTTTCCACCAAGGTCGGTTCGATTACCTCGATCCAGGCCGTGTACGTGCCCGCTGACGACCTCACTGACCCGTCGCCGGCAACCACCTTTGGTCACCTGGATGCCACCGTCGTGTTGAGTCGTGACATCGCCTCGCTTGGTATTTATCCGGCGGTTGACCCGCTCGATTCCACCTCGCGCCAGGTCGATCCGAACGTCATTGGTGAAGAGCACTACAGCACCACTCGCGCGGTGCAGGCAACGCTGCAGCGCTACAAGGAACTGCGCGACATTATTGCCATTCTGGGCATGGACGAACTTTCGCCTGAAGACAAACTCGCCGTATCGCGTGCACGCAAGATCCAGCGTTTCCTGTCACAGCCGTTCCACGTTGCTGAAGTGTTTACCGGATCGCCGGGCAAGTTTGTTTCGCTCAAGGACACTATCCGCGGCTTCAAGATGATTGTTAACGGTGAATGCGATCAGTTGCCCGAACAGGCGTTCTACATGGTGGGTGGCATCGAGGAAGCGTTCGAAAAAGCCAAATCGATGCAGTAGGCAGCAGCTGACGTGAGTAAACGGGCAACAAACTCTTAATCACCGGCTAACCGGGGCAGGCATGGCAAATACGATACAAGTCGAGGTAGTCAGTGCGGAAGAGCTGGTCTTTTCCGGCGAAGCAACTTTTGTGGTCTTGCCGGGCGAGGCCGGCGAGCTCGGTATCTATCCGCGTCACACGCCTCTGATCACACGCATCAAACCGGGTGCAATCCGCATCCTACCCGGCGAGGGAAAAGAAGAGCAACTTATCTTCGTGGCCGGCGGCATTCTCGAAGTTCAGCCGGCGATGGTGACAGTGCTTGCCGATACCGCAATTCGTGGACACGACCTGGATGAGGCAAAGGCGCTCGAGGCTCAAAAGCGGGCCGAAGAAGCCTTGCGCAGCGCCACGGACAAGCAGGAAATCGCCACCGTGGAAGGCGAACTCGCCATGCTGGCAGCGCAACTTGCTGCCATCCGAAAATTGCGCAAGCATTAAAACACGCTGTCGCTGCGACGAGCTGTACGATAAATCAGAGCAGTCTCGCGACTGCTCTTTTTTTGTGCCTGCGTATCGGTCACAATTGGGTGCACGCCTCAGAGTTGCTTTCCGTCCGGTGGGAAACCGCCTGCCATTTCAAACACTCAACAAGCAAGCAGTACGTTGAATGGGGAATTTATGAAACTGAACCGGATCACGCTCATTGCGTCCTTTCTGCTTTTCGTTCTTGCCGGATGCTCATCGTCGGACAAGGACACCGTAAAGATCGCATTCATCGGCCCGCTTACCGGCGGGGTATCTGCCAATGGTCTTGGAGGGCGCAACTCTGCCGAGCTGGCAGTGCAATTGCGCAATGCGGACTCCTCCAGCAAGCACCACTACGAGCTGGTTGCGCTCGACGACGAGTGCAAGCCGAACATCGGTGTGCAGGTTGCGACCAAGGTCGCAGCAGAAAAAGACATCATCGCCGGGGTGACTCATTACTGCTCGGCAGTCGCCATGGGTACCGTGGACGTCTATCACAAGTTCGGCCTGCCGATCGTTGTCTGGGGTGCAGTGTTACCTGACATTACCTACGGCAACGACTACCCGGAGATTCACCGAGTCAATGGCACGATGATCAATCAGAACGAAGTCGCCGCGCAGTTCATGCTCGATCAGGGCTACAAGACCTGGGTGATCATTCACGACACAACCGATTACGGTAAAGGCCACAATCGTTATTTTTCCAAGTTCCTCGCTGAAAAGGGCGGGCGCATCCTCGGCACTTTCGGCGTGAGTTCGGATCAGCAGGATTTCAATGCCGAGCTCACCAAGGTCAAGGAACTCAATCCCGATGTAATCTATTTTGGCGGGCTTGCACCAACGGGTGTGCGATTGCGCTCGCAAATGGACAAACTTGGAATCCACGCTGTGTTCCAGGGTACCTCCGGCATCGTGTCGGATGCATTCATCGAAGGCCTGGGGCCATTGGCCGAAGGCGTGCTCGCATTTCGCGAAGGGGCACCGGTAGAGAAACTGCCCGGTGGAGAACGCTTTCTGATGGAGTACAACAAGCAGGGGTTCGGCGAGCCGCCGGAAGCCTACGGTGCATTTGCCTTTGCCGCGACCAATCTGATCCTGGATGCGATCGAAAAGGTCGGTCCCAAGCGCAAGCTGGTTACACAGGAACTGAACAACACGCGCGATCATGAATCCATCGTCGGCGAGGTCACCTTCGATGATAACGGACAGAATACCGTCGCGCTGATTACGCGTTACGTTGTTGAGGACGGCAAGTGGGTGGTTTGGGAAGACAGCGAATACGGGCAGGGCAAGCGCAAGCTCCCCGGTAGCTGATTCTCACCGGCCGCATACCATGGATCCGGGTTTCATCGCGCAGTATTTGCTCAATGGCATCGTCCTTGGTGTCATCTACGCGATGGTCGCGGTTGGCTTTACCCTGTTCTTCGGGGTGCTCGACGTCATCAAGTTCTCCCATGGTGACGTGGTGATGGCGGGCGCGTTTACCGCGCTGGCCACCTATGCCGGCCTCGAACAGATCGGCCTCGGCGAGGGCGTGTTCGCTGCCATTACCATTACCTTGGCCGGGATTATCGCCATGGGTGCGCTCGGAGCGGTGCTGGCAAAATTTCTCATTCTGCCGTTGCGCCATTCGCCGCCGCTGAATACCTTGCTGATAACGCTGATGTTTGGCCTCGCCTTGCGTGAATCGGTTCGCCTGTTCTATCCCAATGGCTCCAACCCGAAACCGTTTCCGCAATTGCTGCCCGATCTGTCGCTGAGCCTTGGCAATCTCGAATTGCGTTTCGACAGCGCCTTGCTGATTATCGTCGGACTGGGGGCGATCATCGGTGTTCAATTGCTGATTGAACGCACCAGGATCGGTCTGGCGATCCGCGCCGTCGCCCAGGACCCGGAGACAGCCCGGCTGATGGGCATCAATTTCGAGCGGGTCGTGCTGGCAACGTTTGCACTCGGGTCCGGACTGGCTGCGCTGGCGGGAGTTTCCAACGGGCTGTACTACAGCGAAGTGAATTTCGGCATGGGTCTGCTGCTGGGTGTGATCGGTTTCAGTGCCGCCGTTGTCGGCGGTCTGGGCAGTCTTTACGGGGCCATTATCGGCGGTTTCCTGTTCGCCGGACTGCAAACCATCGGCGCTGTCTGGTTTTCGGTACCGGCATACAAGGACGTGTTTGCTTTCGCTTGCATCATCGTGCTGATGGCCTGGAAGCCCACCGGACTGCTGCCTGCCAAGTCCGCAGAGCGGGTCTGACCGATAATGACGCAACGTCGAAGCTACTGGCCTGTTGTTGCCTCGGCCGTATTCGCTGCAGTTTTCGTGCTGCTGTTCCTCTATCTCGAGGAGCAATGGGAAATCGCACTGCTCGCCGGCGGTCTGGTGGTTGCGTTGTTTGCGAGTGTTCGCTTCGGTTTGCTCGCGCAGGTGGAAGCCGCGGCATCGGATCATCCGCGTACGACCATACTGGTCAACTTTGCAGCTGCGGTCGTGGTCATCCTGTTGCTGCGTGGCGAACACTTTTCGTTGCTGATGCTGGCGACGGTGTTCCTTTACGTCACCACCTGTCTAGGTTTGACCATCCAGTTCGGCTACGCCGGCATCGTGAATTTCGCCGGCATCGCTTTCTTCGGCATCGGTGCTTACACAACGGCAGTGCTGACGCTGCACACCAGTGTCCCGCACCTGATTGTGCTGGTCATTGCCGGGATCGTTGCTGGCCTGATCGGTTCCGTGCTGGTGCTGCCGTTGCTCAGGACCAGAGGCCATTACGCCGCACTGGTAACCATTGCATTCGGCATACTGTTTCGCACCTTCCTTGAAGTCAACGATGTGCTGGGCGGACCACAAGGGTTGAAAGTGCCGGGCATGAACTTGTTCGGCTGGTCGCTGAACGACAACCTGTCACTCGGTCCGCTGGGTGATTTTTCGTTCTATGTTGGCTATGCGCTGCTTTCGTTGTTGCTCGCCGCCGGCGCCTACATGCTGGTCAAGCGTCTGGAACGATCCTGGACCGGGTTGAATCTGGATGCTATCCGGCTCGATGAAACAGCCGCCGCATCATTCGGCATCAACGTGCCGCGCTGGAAAATATTTGCCTTTACTATTGGCAATGTTCTGGCGGGTATTGCCGGTGGCGTCTACGCGATGATGTCCGGTTTTATCGCGCCCGCCAGTTTCAACTTCGGTGATTCGCTGCTGCTGGTGTCGATCGTGTTGCTCGGCGGCAGCGGCAATCCTCTGGGCGTATTGCCGGCGGCGTTGCTGGTCGTCGTGTTGCCGGAGAAACTGCAAATCATCCAGGAATACCGGCTGTTGCTGTTTGCCGTGCTGGTCATCCTGATTCTGCGGTTTCGCCCGGATGGTTTGCTGCCGCGAAAAATCCGCGAGTACTACGCTGATTGGGGGCGATCGTGACCGCAGTGGTACTCGAGGCCAGCAAGCTGACGGTTCGTTTCGGTGGTCTGGTAGCCCTGAACGAACTGGATTTTGCGATGCGCCCGGGTGAGTTCGTGGGGCTGATCGGTCCGAACGGTTCCGGCAAGACCACATTTTTCAACGTACTCACCGGAATTTACCCACCGGCCTCGGGGAAGGTTTCACTTTCCGGAAACGACATTACCGGATTGGCGCCGCAAAAGATCTATGACGTCGGCATTACCCGTACCTTCCAGCGCCTGCGGCTGGCATCGACACTGTCCGTATTCGACAACCTGATGATCGGCAATCATCGCAACCTGGATCAGGGAATCGTTACAAATTTGTTTGCGCGCAAACGTCTGAAGCAGCAAATCGAGGTCAACGTTGAAAAGAGCAGAGCCGTGCTGGCGCAATTCAGCGCGCCACTGGCATCGCGCTTGTTTGATCCAGTATCACAGTTGCCGATGATCGACCGGCGGCGTGTCGAGGTGTGCCGGGCGTTGATCAGCGAACCGAAGATCCTGCTGCTCGATGAACCCTCGGCCGGCATGACGCATGAGGAAACGCGAGCCCTGATGGATGACTTGCTCGCTTCGCGTGAGCGCATGCCCGGGCTTGCGATCGTTCTTATCGAGCACGAAATGGGTGTCATCGAGCGTGTTACCGACCACTGTGTCGTACTGAGCTACGGTCAGAAAATTGCCGAAGGCAGCTACCGCGACGTGGCGAACGACGAGCGGGTGCGTGCCGCCTACCTCGGTGAGGATTGAATGATGAGGCCAGGTCGATGAGTCATTCGCTATCGGTTGAGAATGTCGTGAGTGGATACGATCAGGCCGACGTGCTGACCGGCGTTTCGCTGGAAGTGCCCGAAGGAGAGATTACCTGTCTGCTCGGCTCGAATGGTGCCGGCAAGACCACGCTGATCAGGGCCGTCCTCGGCCTCACGCCGGCGCGCAGCGGGCGCATCCGTTTCGGCAGCCAGGACATTACCCATGAAGCAACGCACCGTATTGTCAGCCTCGGAGTGACCTGCATTCCCGAGGGCCGGCGCGTGTTTCCGATGATGAGCGTTGCCGAGAATCTCAGGGTTGGTGCCTATACCGAGTCAAACCGTGACGCCATCAGGAAGCGGCTTGAAGAGGTGTACGGGATTTTTCCGCGCCTGAAGGAGCGCTCTGAACAACTCGCGGGCACCATGTCCGGTGGTGAACAGGCAATGCTGTCGATTGGCCGGGGGCTGATGAGCGCGCCCAGGCTGCTGATCGTCGATGAACCATCGCTGGGACTGTCACCGCTGTTCGTCAAGGAAAACTTTCGGGTGATCAAACGCATCAACGAGCTTGGCGTCACGGTGCTGCTGGTCGAGCAAAATGTCAGGCAAACGCTCGACATCGCGCATCGGGGCTACGTACTGTCACAGGGGCGAATTGTTGCCGAAGGTGACGCCGCCCATTTGCGGGATAACGAAGAAGTTCGCGCGGCGTATTTCGGAAACTGAACCGGAGCACGGCAGCCGCAACCGAGCCTGTAGAGGAGAATGTCATGAGCAAGCCACTGGACGCGGTGGAACTGACCAAACAGATCGTCCGGATGAACACCATCAACCCGCCGGGAAACGAGGATGCCTGCGCCCGCTATCTCGGCGCCTTGCTCGAATCCGCCGGTTGCAAGGTTGTTTATCACGCCTTGGCCGAAAAGCGTTCGAGTCTGGTGGCGCGCATTGGCGGCAGCAGCGACAAGGCGCCGCTGTGCCTGACCGGGCATATCGATACCGTTCCCCTTGGCGCTGCTGCGTGGAGCAAGGACCCGTTCGCCGGAGAAACCGCTGATGACCGGCTCTACGGGCGTGGCACCAGCGACATGAAATGCGGTGTCGCCGCATTTGTTGTCGCGACTGTTGCGCTCGCGTCCAAGCTGGAGCGCTCGCCGGGGCTGGAACTGGTGATCACGGCCGGCGAGGAAGTCGGCTGTGAGGGTGCATTCGATCTGGTTCGCCGGCAGGGTGCGCTGGATCGTGCCGGTGCCGTTGTGGTTGGCGAACCGACATCGAATTATCCGTTTGTTGGCCACAAGGGCGCGTTCTGGCTGCACGCGAAAACCCGCGGCGTGACCGCACACGGTTCAATGCCCGAGCGTGGTGACAACGCCGTTTACAAGGCCGCCCGCGCAATTACCAAACTGGAGCATTTCAAGTTCAGCAATCCCGCGCATGAGCTGATGGGTCAGGCAACCCTCAACGTGGGCACGGTGCACGGTGGCCTCAACATCAACTCGGTCCCCGACCAGGCCGTGATCGCGGTCGATATTCGCAGCGTGCCCACTTCGCGCCACGAGGAGATTCGCAAGGCGCTGCAACAACAGCTCGGCGACGAGGTGGAACTGGAAATCATTACAGACCTGGAAAGCGTTTACAGCGAGCCCGATGATCCCTGGATCCAGCGTGTATTCGATATTGCGGAGCCTTATCTGGGCGCGCGACCGAGCCCGAAAGTCGCCACCTACTTCACCGATGCTGCCGCATTGACGCCGGCTTACGGTAATCCGCCGACACTGGTACTCGGACCAGGCGAAGCACAGATGGCGCACCAGACCGATGAGTACTGCATCATGGAACGGGTCAAGGCATCAGTGGACTTGTACCAGCAAGTCATTGCCGATTGGTGTGGCGTCTGATTCACCCGCTGGTTGATACGGCACATGACTGATCCGGCCGTGCCCGGTCAATCCAGAGGCGGGCTTGCGCCGCAACTACAGGCGAAAAGCCAGGCACTGCTTGATGAAGGCAGCATCGGCGCCATCGAAACCGCTGGGGCGCTGAGTGTTGTCGAAGGCCGAAGTGGTGGCCGGGCGCTGCGTGTGGTCCTGACCGATCGCAGCATTGCTGGCGGTTCCTTCGGCACCGAAGAAAGCGAACTGCTCGCCGCCACTTTCGTGCGTTCGCGCGAGGACCGCACGCCGCTTGTCCTGGCACTCGACTCCGGCGGTGCACGACTGAGCTCGGGACTGGCGGGACTGGGTGCTTTCCGCCGGATGTACCGTGCCGGCATCGACCTGAGGTTGTCCGGTGTGCCAATGGTGGCGTACCTGGAGCGTGACTGCTTCGGCGGTGCCAGCATGCTTGCCATGTTATGTGGAGCACGTGGCGCGTCTGACAAGACACGGATCGGGATGTCGGGTCCGGCGATTATTGAAGCGTTCGCCGGTAAACAGGATCTCGATGCAACCGACCGTGATGCCGTGCGTGCGCTGTTCGGTGCGCCGGCGCGGGACCGTGTCGGCGCAATCGATCTGCTGATCGACGTTCAGCTATCGCAACACGACACACTTGGCTCCTTGCTGCAACTTGCCGCAGAAAAGCAAGTCGACATCGAAGCCTGCCGCGGCAAATTGCAACAGCGGTTGCAGGATGCCGGCGTTGCCACGCCATCGCTTTCGCTGCCTGATGCGCTGCAGTTGTTTCGTCGTGGTACGGCGGTCGGTGCCCGGGAAATCTGGCAGCTTGCCGATGCGGTGTTGTCAGTCGGTCGTGGCGAATCGATATTGCTGCGTGTTGATTGCCCCGGTCAGGCGGCATCACGGCATGAAGAACAACTGGTACTTTCCGAGTACGTCGTGCACCTGGCGCTATGCCTGCGACATTGTTGTACCAGCGGAAACGAGATCGTTACACGAATCGAAGGCGAAGCGTCCGGCGGTATCTATGTCGCCCTGGCTGCCGGGGTGACACGGGTCGAGGCGACACCGGAAGCGAAGGCCCGGGTGTTGCCGGCCAGAGCGGTCGAAGTCGTGCTGGGCCATGCGCCGGAAGATGAAAGTGTTGATGATGCGCTGGCTGCAGGAATCGTTGATCGATTGGTGCCAGGAGACAAATAGCGGCAAATCGGGAAAGCTGACCACATGGCAGCGAAGTCAAAGGGCGGAGAGAGAATGAACAATAGCAACATGTATCGTCAAATTGTGCAGACCGTTGCCGCGGGCGCCGAGCGCCCCGCGATACGCAGCGAAGATGGCAAACTGCTGAGCTATGGTGAACTCGATACCGCGGTCGCACGCACTGCAAATGCGCTGATTGATGCCGGCGTGAAACCGGGCGACCGTGTGGCAGTGCAGGTTCAAAAAAGTATCGAATCGCTTTTCGTCTATCTGGCCTGTCTGCGCGCAGGCCTGGTCTACCTGCCATTGAATACAGCCTACCAGAGTGCGGAGCTGGATTATTTCCTGCGCGATTCCGAACCAGCGTTGATACTGGTCGATCCGGGCAGCCTGGCAACCATGGAACAACTATCCAGGTCATCGATCGGTGCGCCGGTGAAGAGTCTCGGGGGCGGTGTGATCGACGGTTTCGAGGCGAACATGATGCAGGCTTCGCCGCAGTTCGACACCAGACCGTGTGACGCCGATGAACTGGCTGTCATTATCTACACATCGGGAACAACCGGGCGCAGCAAGGGCGCAATGGTCACCCACGGCAACTTGGCCTCGAACGCCCGCGCGCTGACACAGAGCTGGCGATTCGGTCACAACGATGTATTGCTGCACACCCTGCCGATTTTCCATATTCACGGACTTATCGTGGCGACGCATTGCGCGCTGACAACGGGCGCTTGTCTGCTCTGGCACAATCGCTTCGATCCCGCAGCAGTGATTGGCGATCTTGGGCACGCAACAGTCTTTATGGGTGTGCCAACCTATTACGTACGCCTGCTGGGCGGATCCGGTTTGTCGCAAGACAAGTGCCGCAATATGCGCCTGTTCATCTCCGGTTCGGCGCCGCTACTGGCTGAAATCCACCAGGAGTTCGAGCAGCGAACCGGCCACCGCATTCTGGAACGCTACGGCATGTCCGAAGCCGGCATGATCACCTCGAATCCGTACGATGGCGAGCGCCGTCCCGGCACCGTTGGTTTTCCGTTGCCGGGGGTGGAGGTACGCATTGTCGACGATGCCGGCGCAGTCTTGCCGGCTGATGAAAAGGGCGCGATCCAGATCCGCGGTGCCAATGTGTTCAAGGGCTACTGGCGCATGCCGGAGAAAACGCGCGAGGAATTTACCGACGATGGTTGGTTTCGTACCGGCGATATCGGTGTGTTCGATGCCGATGGCTATCTGTCTATCGTCGGTCGCGCCAAGGATCTGATTATTACCGGTGGTTACAACGTCTATCCGAAAGAAATCGAACTCGTGCTCGATGAAATGCCGGAGGTAGTGGAATCGGCGGTGATCGGGGTACCGCATGCCGATTTCGGCGAAGCGGTGACCGCGGTAATCGTTGCCCGTGAGAATGCGCAGCCGGATGAATCCGAACTCATCGCCGTGCTCAAATCACGACTGGCCGGTTACAAGGTCCCGAAACGGGTGTACGTTGTTGAATCGCTGCCACGCAATGCCATGGGCAAGGTGCAAAAGAACGTTCTGCGCGAGCGTTTCGGTTAGTACCGGGAACGGCGCAACCGAAACCCGGTAGCGCTCAGCCGGTGAAAATTGACCAGAGCATCCGCCCCGCCAGAAGGAACAGGAGAACCGCGAAGATTCGCTTCAGCAGCGTAACCGGCATGGTGTGCGCGAGTCGCGCACCAAGGGGAACCGTCACGAACGTGCCAATCACGATGCCGATGAGCGCGGGCAGGTAGACAAAACCCAGGCTCATTGGTGGCAGGCCTTCCTCACCCAGCCCCGTATAGGCATAACCAATAGCGCCGGCCAACGCGATCGGAAAGCCCAGCGCAGCCGAGGTGCCAACCGCATTGCGCATCTGCACATTGCACATCACCATCAGTGGAATGCTGACTACGCCGCCACCGGCACCGACCAGGCTGGAGATCACGCCAATTCCTGCTGCGCCCAGCGCCATGCCAACGCGTCCGGGCAAGCGCCGTGTCGGTTTGGGTTTCATGTCCAGAATCATTTGCGTTGCCGAATAGGAAACAAAGATCACGAACACGATTGCCAGAAATCGTGAATCGAGCCAGTCGGCGATAAACGAACCTCCCAGCGTTCCGATGACCAGTCCGGGAGCAGCACTGCGGAAAATGTCCCAGCGCACCGCGCCGCGGGAATGATGTGCGCGAATGCTCGATAGCGAAGTGAAAACGATAGTTGTCAGCGAAGTGCCGAGCGCAAGATGCAGGATGCGCTCCGCAGGAAAATCCTGCGCCGAGAACATGAATACCAGCAACGGTACCAACAGCATGCCGCCACCGATACCCAGCATTCCCGCGAACAGGCCGACAAATAAGCCCAGTATCAGGTAGGCGATCCACCACTCCACAGCGTGCTCCTAGGATTCAATCAGCGACATGATGACATGCCATTCGTCTTCACTGACCGGGGTAATCGACAAGCGATTGCCACGTTTGAGAATCTGCATCGATCCGAGCTGGGGATGTGAGCGCAGTTCCTGTATTTCGACCAGCCTCGTCTTGCGTACCAGCGTAACGTCAACGTTGACCCAACGCGGGTTCTCGCGTGTTGCCTTGGGGTCGTAATAGTCGCTGATTTTGTCGAACTGGCTCTCGTCGGGATAGGCGGCTTTGGAGACTTTCATGATCCCGGCAATTCCGGGTTGGGGACAGCTGGAGTGATAGAAGAAAACCAGGTCGCCGCGCTTCATGTCATCGCGCATGAAATTGCGCGCCTGGTAATTGCGCACGCCATTCCATGGCTCTGTCTTCTTTGGCCGTGCCGCCAGGTCATCGATGCTGAACGCATCGGGTTCGGATTTCATTAACCAATAACGCATTGGCTCGTTTCAAATTGACATGTTTCGACTCACGACATGGCACATACAAGATCGCCGGAAACAAAAAAAGCGGCTACGCCGCTTCGCTCGGGATCACGCTCGCGCGATCTGTATTGCCGGTCGCATCAATAGGGCGCCCCCCGCGTATGCCGTCAGACCGATATCCTGAACCATCTGGTTCAAGAGCGGCCACCTTCCGAACGCCTTAGGTACGTCCGTGTAGGACGCGCACAACAACGTTACTTGAGTCGGCGACCTGGAGTGATCACGTTGGTTCAGAGAAACAACAGCCTAAACGTACACCGCAGGGGACATGGGACTGCGGACGCGCTGTTCAGAA
>JASFUE010000029.1:0-17394 GCA_050050435.1 Burkholderiales bacterium
ACTTGAGGTCATCCGCGACCGCCAGCGCCGGAAAAATGTGTCCGCCAGTACCACCAGCCATGATGAGTATCGTTTTGCTCAAAGCGAATAGCCTTTCATCAGCTGGCGGTTCTCGTAGTCGACCCGCAGCAACAATCCCAGTGCCATGCAATTGGCAACAAGACCGCTTCCGCCAAAGGACAGCAGAGGCAAGGTCAGGCCCTTGGTCGGCAGCAGACCCATGTTCACGCCCATATTGATCATCGTCTGAACCGAAATCCACAAGGCGACACCCTGGGCAACAAGCGCTGAAAAATAGCGTTCCAGGCGAGCTGCCTGATTGCCGATGGAAATGGCACGCAGTGACAGCCAGACAAAGGCACCTATGGTGGCAATGACGCCGACAAACCCAAGCTCTTCAGCGATGACAGCAAGCAGAAAGTCGGTATGTGCTTCCGGCAAATAGAACAGTTTTTCGACGCTCGCTCCGAGTCCGACACCGAACCATTCACCACGGCCGAACGCGATGAGCGCATGTGACAGCTGATAACCCCGGCCAAACGGATCGGCCCAGGGATCCATGAATCCAAGCACGCGCTCCATGCGATAAGGCGAAGTCCAGATCAGCATCATGAATCCGGACACCAGCAAAACCGCCAGGATCGCAAACAATCGCCAGTTCATGCCGCCGAGGAAGAGCACGCCCATGGCGACTGCTGTAATCACGGCGAACGCGCCAAAGTCGGGCTCCTGCAACAGCAAGGCGCCGGTGAGCATCATGACCGAGAACATCGGAAGAAACCCTCTGCGCAAGCTCGCCATGTGAGAGGCCTTGCGCACGGTGTAATCCGCGGCATAGAGCACGACAAACAGCTTGGCCAGTTCGGAAGGCTGCAAGCTCACTGAACCGTAACCAAGCCAGCGCTGCGAACCGTTGACTTCGCGGCCGACGCCGGGAATCAACACAATAACCAGCAGCGCGACACAAAGCATGAACAGGTAGGGGGCCGCCACTTGCCAGTAGCGCATCGGCACCTGAACCACCGCCGTTGCCGCCACGATCCCGACTCCGACCGCGATCAGATGACGCACCAGGTAGTACTGAATCTGCCCGCCTGAATACTTGGCAGCCTCGGCAATTGCAATCGAAGCCGAATACACCATCACTGCGCCCAGCCCGAGCAGGAATGCCGCAAGCCACAACACCGCCGGATCGAAATCGGGTTCGACCCGGGCCGCAACCTTCTGTTGATCACCGAGCAGCACGTTCATTTCGATCGCTCCAGCTCTGCCACCGCTGCGGCGAAAACATCGGCGCGATGCCGGTAATCCCTGAACATGTCAAAGCTGGCACACGCCGGAGAGAGCAAAACAGCATCGCCTGGTTGCGCCAGTTCACGCGCGCGCGCAACGGCTTCGTGCATGCTGACGGCGCGTTCCGTCCTGACGCCGGCCCTGGCAATGGCGCGCTCGATCAGATCCGCGTCACGCCCGATGAGTAACACTGCACGAGCCTTGCGCGCAATTGCCGGCACAAGGAGTGTGAAGTCCTGGTTCTTGCCTTCGCCACCGAGAATAACCACGCTATGCCCATCCAGGCCCTCGAGTGCGGCAGCCGTTGCGCCAACGTTGGTCCCCTTGGAATCATCGTAAAAGCGAATGCCATCGAACTCGGCAATCTTCTGCACCCGGTGCGGCAAGCCGGCAAACTCGCGCAGTCCCTGCAGAAGTCGCGGATACGGCAAACGTATCCCCCGGCACAGCGCCAGTGCCGCCAGCGCATTGGCCAGGTTGTGCAACCCGGCGACCTGCAGCTCGGATGCCTTGATCAGATTGTCCTGACCCTGGGCCAGCCAAAGATCACCGTCGACCTTTCTGAGCCCCCACTCATGCGCATTGTTCGGTTCATCGGTACCGAAGGTAAACACGCAGCGGCCGCCAACAGCCATGTGTCGCGTTAATTCGTCCTGTCTGTTCAGGACCTGAACACCATCGCCTTCAAAAATACGGGATTTGGCTTCAGCGTAATTCCCGACGCTGTCGTAGCGATCCAGATGGTCTTCACTCAGATTGAGCACGACAGCCGCTTCAGCGTTGAGCGTCGCCGTCGTTTCCAACTGGAAGCTCGACAACTCCAGCACGAACAGATCCGGTACACGGCATTTGCCTGCATCGATATCGCTCAACACGTCCAGGACCGGCAACCCGATATTTCCCGCCACCTGGGTTCGGACACCGGCGGACTTGCACATCGCGCCAACCATCTCGGTCACCGTGCTCTTGCCGTTGGAGCCGGTGACAGCTATGACCTTGCTGTGCGGGTATTCCTTGCGCATCTGCGCAAACAACTCGACATCGCCGACAACGGGCACACCCTGCTCACGCGCACGCCTGACCAGTGGCTCGGCGAGCGGCACACCCGGACTGATCGCAACCACATCCGCGCCGGTGAACGTGGACTCTTCCAGAGCGCCAAGCTGCACGTCAACGCCCGGGAATTCGGTGCGCACCTGTCCGAGGCAGGGTGGCGTCGTCCGCGTATCGGCGGCACGCACCACGGCACCCCGGTTGGTCAACCAGCGCACCATCGACATGCCGCTTATACCGAGCCCAAGCACCAGAACTGTCTTACCTTTCGGATTCAAAAACGAGTTTCTCTTCAAAAGCGATGTGCAATCGAGTCAACTGCAACACCTGACTTCCCTTTTTTCCGGATCGGATACCTCTCAACAGATTTGTCACGACCCGTGACCGGCATTTCACTACCTCAGTTTCAATGTCGACAATCCGATCAGCACCAGCATCATGGTGATGATCCAGAAACGAACAACCACCTGGTTTTCCTTCCAGCCCTTCAGTTCGTAGTGGTGGTGCAATGGCGCCATTCGAAAAACGCGCTTGCCGGTCAACTTGAACGATGCAACCTGAAGGATTACCGACAGGGTTTCGACGACAAATACGCCGCCCATGACCAGCAGCACGATTTCCTGTCGCACGATCACCGCGATCGTTCCCATTGCCGCGCCCAGTGCGAGCGCACCCACGTCACCCATGAATACTTCCGCCGGATAAGCGTTGAACCACAAAAACGCAAGGCCGGCACCGGCCAGCGCGGCGCACAGAACAGTGAGCTCACCGGCGCCGGGAATGTGCGGAAAGCCCAGGTAACGCGAAAACACTGCATGACCGGCCACGTATGCAAATACGGCCAGCGCGCTACTGATCATCACGGTCGGCATGATGGCCAGGCCATCCAGTCCGTCGGTCAGGTTTACAGCGTTGCTGGTTCCGACGATTACGAAGTAGGTCAGGACCACGAAACCGAACAATCCCAGCGGATAGGCCACCTGCTTGAAGAAAGGAACAATCAGCTCCGTCTCGGCAGGCAGATCGGCACTCCACGCCAGATAAATGGCGGCAGCCACGCCAATGACGGATTGCCAGAAGAATTTCGTTCGGGCGGACAGCCCTTTTGGGTTTCGATACACGACCTTGCGATAGTCATCAATCCAGCCGATCGCACCAAAACCGATCGTGACAATGAGCACTACCCAGACGAAGCGGTTGCTCAGATCGGCCCACAGAATGGTTGTAATTGCGACCGACACCAACACCAGCGCGCCACCCATTGTCGGCGTGCCCGCCTTGGACAAATGAGCCTGGGGGCCATCGTCGCGTACTGACTGACCAATCTTGTAAAAGGTCAGCTTTCGAATCATCGACGGGCCGACAATGAACGAAATAATCAACGCGGTCAGCGTTGCCAATACCGCACGAAGGGTAATGTAGTTGAACACGTTGAAAGCCCGGATGTCTTCTGCGAGCGATTGGGTCAGCCACAACAGCATCAGGCGTCTCCTCCCGGCGAGGGCTGTGTTTGTTCCGTTAACGCCTTGACAATGCGCTCCATGCGCATGAAACGTGAACCCTTCACCAATACTGTCGTAGAACCATCGAGCACCGCCCGCAATGCGTCGAGCAGGTCGTCAACTTCGCTGAATTGGGTGCCTCCATCACCAAATGTCCGTACGGCTTCGCCTGAGAGCTTGCCGAGTCCGAACAATCGATCAATCCCTGCACGGCGCGCAAACTCGCCAAGCTCTGCATGCAGGCTGGCAGCAGAATCACCAAGTTCGCCCATGTCACCAAGCACGAAAATCTTTTGTCCGCGCGTCGCCCCGAGAACCGACAAAGCCGCTTGCGCCGATTCCGGATTTGCGTTGTAGCTGTCGTCAATAACGACATCACCAGTAGCGAGCCGGCGGGATTTTAGCCGCCCGGAGACACCTTTATATGTATTCAATCCTTCGGCAGTCGTTTCCGGGGTAATTCCCAGCACCCAGGCAGCAGTTGCAGCGGCCAATGCGTTCTTGACGTTGTGAAGGCCCGGTACCCGGACGCTGACCGCGAACTCGCCATCCGGTGTTCGCAATGTCACCAGGCTGCCCATTTCAGAAAGTTCGTAACGCGCCGATACGCAGGCATTCCGTGTCAGTCCGAAATCAACGACATCCTTCCCGCTGACAACATTTCGCCAGTAATCGGCAAAGGCGTCGTCGGCATTGATGATTGCCGTCCCGGAATTCTCCAGACCGATGAATATCTCGGCCTTGGCTCTGGCGATTGCCTCAACCGAACCGACCTCGCCGATATGCGCTGTGCCGGCATTGTTCACCAGAGCGACTGCAGGCCGGGCAAGCCGCGAAAGATAGGCGATCTCACCCGGGTGATTCATACCCATTTCGATGATCGCAAAGCGATGGCCCGGGCGCAGCTCAAGCAGCATGGTCGGCACGCCGATGTCGTTGTTGAGATTTCCTCGCGTCGCCAAAACCGCATCTTCACCGACATCGGCGCGCAGTATCGCCGCCAGCATTTCCTTGACTGTGGTCTTTCCGTTGCTGCCGGTTATTGCGATCAACGGCATCGTAAACAGCGATCGCCACCAGGCGGCCAGGCGCCCGAAACCAAGACGCACGTCCTCGACCACCAGTGCAGACGTGCCCAGGCGTTCAACGACCGAACTATCGCTGACCATTGCCGCCGCCGCGCCCTGCCGCAGTGCCTGCTCGACGAAATCATGCCCGTCAAAACGCGGGCCCTTGATGGCAACAAACAGATCGCCCGGACGCACGTCGCGACTATCAGTACTCACCCGCGAAATCTGCGCATCTGCGCCGCGCAGCTGCACACCGATCGCACGGGCTGCGGCGGAGAGCTTAAACACGAGCGCCTCGTTTCGAATCACGTTTATCGAGCTTTCGCCTGGCTCGTTTGTTTGAACCCGGTTTTTTCGAAACTGCCTTTTCCAGGGCCGGCGCTCCTGACGGCTTGCGGGCTACTGTGGATTTGCCAGGACCGTCCTGCTTGCGACCGGCTTTGCGTTTGGACATGGCTGTTCGAGCGACCACTTGGTCGCTGAACGGCAGGCGCTCACCGCAAATCTCCTGATAGTTCTCATGCCCCTTGCCTGCGATCAATACGACGTCCCCGGGCTCGGCAGCATTGATTGCGGCGTGGATTGCGGCAGCGCGATCTGGCTCTACGCGATAATCCTGTTTAGCACCGGATACGATGTCATCGATGATCGCCAGCGGATCTTCCCAACGAGGATTGTCACTAGTGATCACGCTCTGGTCCGCGAGCCTGGTCGCAATTTCTCCCATGACGGGGCGTTTACCCGTATCCCGATCCCCTCCCGCGCCAAACACGCAGTGCAACCGGGCGCCTGGAACGAGCAATTCGCGCAGTGTTTCGAGCGCTTTTTGCAACGCATCGGGTGTATGGGAATAGTCGACCACGACAAGCGGAAACCCGTTTTCACGGATAACTTGCATGCGCCCGGGAACCGGTTCGAGTTGGGCGACAGCATCGACCGCGTCGTCGAGTTCGATGCCACTGCAAACAAGCACGCCCAGAACACCCAGGATGTTCGTTGCATTGAACGCGCCAAGCACACCACTTCGAACTTTGGCAGCGCCCCACGGCGTGGCGATCTCGAGCTTCAGGCCCTTTGTAGACAAGTCCAGGTTGTGGCCCGCGATCTCGCCTTTTCCGAAGCCATAGCGAATAACGTTCACCTTTTTCCGGTCAATGCGTGAAGCAAGTTGGGCACCGAACTCATCGTCCACGTTGACGACTGCGTGCTTCAGGCCAGGCCACGAAAACAGACGCGCCTTTGCCTCGGCGTAAGCACGCATGTCGCCGTGATAGTCCAGATGATCACGCGAAAGATTGGTAAACATGGCAACGTCAAACTCGACCCCGGTGACCCGCCCTTGCTCGATGCCATGCGAGGAAACCTCCATCGCGACCGCCTTGGCACCGCGCGCGCGCACCTTGCCCAGAAACGCATGCAGGGAAACGGGATCGGGCGTCGTCGTGGCGGGGTACTGCTCGCTCGTCTCACCCATCAAAGCGCTTCCGAGAGTGCCGATGACCGCGCAAGGGCGTTGCAGGCGCGTCATTGACTGGGCAATCCATTGCGAACACGAAGTCTTGCCATTGGTGCCAGTGACGCCGGTAACCCACAGATGGCGCGAAGGATGTTTGAAAAAATGTTCGGCAATGAGGCCGACATGCCGACGTAATCCCTCTACCGGCATGTTAGGCACGCTCCAGTCGGGATTCCACTCGAATCCGTCGGCTTCCCACGCCACCATGGCAGCACCGGCAGCAAGCGCCTGGGGAATGAAGTTTCTGCCATCGGCATTGTCGCCAGGGTATGCAACGAACAGGTCGCCGGGTTTGACCAGGCGGCTGTCGATCGCCACGCCGGTATAGCGCACGCCGGTGGCATCGATGGCCGCTTGCGTACGCAGCGCATCAGCAAATATCGGATCGCTCTTGAGCAATGGAGCGGCCGTGGCGCGGGCACTATTGTGCGATTTCTTCACGCGCCCTCCCTGGATGATTTAACTCCGGCCTGGTGAATTTCCTCGGTGCTGTCCGAAGGCACGCCGAGCACGCGCAAGGCGCCTGCAGTGACCTCCCGAAATACCGGTGCCGCGACTTCGCCACCATAGTAGTGTTCGCCCTTGGGCTCATCGACCATGACGGCAACGATCAATTTCGGGTTCGAAGCCGGCGCTATTCCAACGAACGAGGCAATATAGTTCTGGCGCGAATACGCGCCGTCCACGAGCTTGTTGACTGTCCCGGTCTTACCCGCCACACGATATCCCGTGATCTGGGCTTTCACCGCAGTTCCGCCCGGATGGGTCACGCTCTCGAGCATCGTGCGCACAAGCTGCGCCGTGTGTTGGGATATGACACGTTGCCCGCTCACCGGCGTTTCCCTGCGCACAAAAGTCAACGGCATCAGGATGCCGTCGGTGGCAAACACCGTGTAGGCGCGCGCAAGCTGCAACAGGCTGACTGAAATTCCATGGCCGTAGGAAACGGTCGCCTGCTCGATAGGACGCCATTGGGCGAAGTCGTGCACTACCCCCGATGCCTCTCCCGGAAATCCGGATCTCGGCGTAGAGCCAAATCCGGATGTTGTCAGGACCTGCCACAATTCCTGCGGCTGCATCGACAGCGCGATTTTTGCCGAGCCAACGTTCGAGGATTTCTGAATGACCTGGGAAACAGTCATCAGATGCTCGTCGCTGTGCACATCATGTATTGTCCGGTTGCCGATACGCAGGCGTCCGGCCTCCACGTCGATAACGGTTCCAGGACTGATCAGACCGGCGTCAATTGCGGCGGCCGCGGTGAATGGCTTCAATGTCGAACCGGGTTCGAACAGGTCGACCACTGCACGATTGCGGGTACGCCTGGCTTTGAATGTCTCGCGGTTATTCGGGTTGTAGCTCGGATAGTTCGCCAATGCCAGCACTTCACCATTTTGCGCATCGAGCACGACAATGCTGGCGGCCTTCGCCTTGTGCTCGATCGCCGCTTTCTTCAACTCGCGATAGGCGAGATACTGAATATTGCGGTCAATCGAAAGGGCTAGCGACTGGCCATCCCGAGGGGCACTCAAGCGCTCGACGTCTTCGACGATGCGACCAAGCCGATCCTTGATGACGCGGCGGCTACCTGGCTTGCCGGCAAGCCAGTCCTGATATGCCAGCTCGATTCCTTCCTGTCCGTGATCGTCGACGCTGGTAAAACCGACAACATGCGCGGCCACCTCACCAGCCGGGTAATAGCGACGATACTCGCGCTGCAGGAACACACCCGGCATATTCAGCGCCACGACTTTGGCTGCCACCGCCGGAGGAAGCTGGCGTTTCAGATAAACGAAATCTCGGTCGTGCTCACCGAGACGCTCATCCAGCACACGCCTGGATATTCCAAGCGTGCGCGCCAGCCTGGTGCGTTGTGCTCGCGAAAGCTTTGCATCCTGGGGAGAAGCCCACACTGACTCGACCGGTGTGCTGATAGCCAACGGCTTGCCGCTTCGATCCGTGATGGTGCCGCGATTTGCGACGGCCTCGATGGTTCGCGCATAACGCATCTCGCCACGCGCCTGCAGGAAGTCATGGTTCATTCCCTGTAGATAAAGAGCCCGCGCCGCCAACGTCATGAACCCCGCAAACACTATCAAAACCAGCACGCGCGCCCGCCAGACGGGAAGTCGGACGCTCAGGACTGGATGTTTGCGCGATCTCATGGGTTGGACGACGCGGGAGGGGGAGGAACCACTCGCACGCGGTCCACTTCCGGGACTCGCATACCCAACTTTTTCGATGCGATCTGCTCAACGCGCGATTGCATCGCCCAGGTGCTCTGTTCGAGCTGCAACTGGCCAAATTCGATTTCCAGCTCACGACCGCGGTCCTGTTCGTCCTGTAGCGCGACGAACAGTCTGCGAGCCTCGTGCTGCGAGGTAACCAACGCCAAGGCACACAGTAATAGAACAGCGAATAACATTGCATTCAGGCGAATCATGCCGCCAGCCTTTCCGCCACGCGCATGATGGCGCTGCGCGCGCGCGGGTTCTGTTGTACTTCAACTTCGTTCGGACGCACCGGTTTTGCGACCAGGCGCAACTGGCCTTTGGGCATCTCGGCCTCTCGCAACGGCAGACGCTTTGGCACCTCAGGCCTGGACTCACGCGCCATAAACTGCTTGACGATGCGATCTTCCAGAGAGTGAAAGCTGATCACCACCAGGCGCCCGCCGGGCTTCAGGCATGCCACGCATTGCGGCAACGTCATCTCCAGTTCTTCAAGCTCCTGATTGATGAAAATCCGTACAGCCTGGAAGGTACGCGTCGCCGGATCTTGCCGAGGTTCGCGCGTGGGAACGGCTTTTGCCACGATCTGGGCAAGTTCCCCTGTACGCTGGAGAGGGCGCTGCGATCGAGCCGCAACAATCGCTCTTGCAATCTGTTTAGCAAACCGTTCTTCGCCATAGTCCCTGATGACCTCCCCAATCTCCTTCTCCGACGCCTGCATCAACCACTCGGCTGCGCTTGGCCCGCTATCCGGGTCCATCCGCATATCCAGGGGCCCGTCCTGCCTGAAGCTGAAACCACGAATTGCCTGATCGACCTGCGGTGACGACACACCGAGATCGAGCAGCACTCCATCGACACCGTCCACGCCCAATTCAACCAGCACTTCGCGCAGCGCACTGAATCGTGCGCGCCGGGCAACCAGCCGCGCATCGACCACCTGCCGGGCCGCAGCAACAGCTTGGGGATCGCGATCGAGCGCGATCACCCTGCCCTGCGCGCCGAGTCGCGACAGAATTTCGCCAGTGTGACCGCCACGACCGTATGTTCCATCCACGTAGATCCCGTCCGTTTTGATGTCCAACGCGTCGACAGCCTCCTTGAGCAACACCGTCTTGTGTGAGTCCAGGCTCATGACGCGCACTCGCGCGAGCCCGAACTCACAATGCGAAGTTCTCCATGCCGGGGGGCAACTTGTCCGGCGTCGTTTCAATACTTTCGATTTGTTTGTCCCAGGCCTCCTGCGACCACAACTCGAAATGACTCCCCTGGCCAACCAGCATCACCTGCTTTTCCAGCTCCGCGAATTTGCGAAGCGCCGGGGAAATGAGCAGGCGACCTGCGCCATCGAGCTCAAGCTCTTCGGCAAAACCAACCAGCAAGCGCTTCCACAAACTGAGTTGCGGATCGAAACTGGAGAAGGTCATGATGCGCCCCCGGATCGGCTCCCATGCCAGAGCCGGGTACAGCAAGAGGCACTTGTGCGGATGTGCAGTGAGTACTAACTTTCCGTTGGAGCCGTCCTGCAAGGGGTCGCGGTGCCTGGTCGGCACGGCGAGTCGACCCTTTGCGTCGAGGTTGAGTCCTGTCGCTCCCTGAAACATGGCTCCCTGATCCGGAAGTATCCGTTTTTAAAGTGGTTCCCACTTTTTCCTACTTTTCCCCACTCTAGGTTAAAAAAATAAGGAGGTCAAGCGCAAAAAACGCTGTTTCTTTAAACAGGACAAGGACTTATGGGTTAAACTTCAGTCGTCAAGTAACGACACCCTGTAAGCAATTTAATAACAGTGGCTTACCGTTATTTTCTAATGTAACTTAGAGAAATTGCCGCTATTTGGCAGCGTTGCATCGATGACACAACCGCCAGTGCAGGCCACCAGCGGTTGCCGTGGAAAAGAGAAAGCTGGCCTGTAAGCCGGGTTCTGTCAGGAGGCTTTGCAGCCCCCCGGCAATCATTCATCTGGGCCACCAGTTACCTGGCGGCTCGAGCGACCTACCCGGGAGCAGCGCGAGCCACGCTTTTGCCCCCCTATTTGGTCTTGCTCCGGATGGGGTTTGCCATGCCGTCCGTGTTGCCACGTCCGCGGTGAGCTCTTACCTCACCATTTCACCCTTGCCCGCACCTGCTCTCACAGGCCGCTGGCGGTGTGTTTTCTGTTGCACTTTCCATCGCCTCACGACGTCCGGCCGTTAGCCGGCATCCTGCTCTGCGGAGCCCGGACTTTCCTCTGCACGACCGATGTCATGCAGCGATTGCCCGGCCAGCTTTCAACCAGAGTATCGCTCAGATCGGAACCCTGCGTGCGCCAAGCTCTGCTTGCACCGGGCACATGTTCAGCCAGCGTTGTCACGAAACTGTCGTTATTTCGCCATCGCGACGTCACCTTTATATGGTCTGATCGCGCCAACGCGATGAACGGAATCACACTCTGAACCCATACGACAGTCCAGGGTTGCGGGAAATGCGATACCGCACGATCTGGATCTCCGACCTGCACCTCGGCACCCCTGGCTGCCAGGCCGACCAACTGCTCGATTTTCTCAGGCACAACGAAAGCGAGCAGCTCTACCTCGTTGGCGACATCATCGACGGCTGGCAACTGAAGCGACGCTGGTTCTGGGCACAGTCCCACAACGACGTCATCCAGAAGCTGCTGCGTAAAGCGCGCAAGGGCACGCATGTGACCTACATCGCCGGCAACCACGACGAAGCAGCGCGCGAGTTTCTCGGCCTGTCCTTTGGCGGGATCGCCATTCGCGACGAAGTCGTGCACACCATGTTTGACGGGCGCAAGTTCCTCGTCATACATGGCGACCTGTACGACGGGATCGTACTGTACGCGAAATGGCTGGCCATCATTGGCGACCACCTGTATGCGTTGCTTCTCAAGCTCAACCGCTGGTTCAATCACATACGCGCCAAACTGGGCTTTCCCTACTGGTCGCTTTCGCAGTACCTGAAACACAAGACCAAGAATGCCGTGAACTTCATAACCAACTTCGAAACCGCGGTTGCCAGAGAAGCGCGCAACCGGGGATTCGACGGCGTTGTCTGCGGCCACATCCACAAGGCAGAGATCAAACAAATCGACGGCGTTACCTATTGCAACGACGGCGACTGGGTCGAGAGCATGTCGGCGCTGGTGGAAACACTCGAGGGCGAGCTGAAGATTGTCGAATGGTCGCGCCGGCCCTCGGAGCAGACATCTGCCAGGGAAAACGAAGAAGAAAAGGTTACGGGAGTCGCGTGAAGATAATGATTGTTACCGACGCCTGGTCCCCCCAGATCAACGGCGTCGTCACCACGCTGGGACAAATCGGCGAAGGCCTGCGCAAGATGGGTCATGAAGTCTGCTTTGTCACCCCGCAGTTGTTCAAATCCATACCGTGTCCGACTTATCCCGAAATCAAACTCAGCCTGTTTCCGGCAGCGGGTGTGCGCAAGCTCATCGGAAACTTCGCGCCGGACGCGATTCACATTGCCACCGAAGGCCCGCTCGGCATCGCCGCGCGACGCTACTGCCTGGACCACAACTTTCCCTTCACCACTTCCTTTCATACCCGGTTTGCCGAGTACGTTCACGCGCGCATCCGCGTTCCGGTCGACTGGACGTATTCCTGGCTGCGCCGGTTTCACGCGCCCTCGCGCGCAGTCATGGTGCCCACCCCGGCAGTGCGCCGGGAACTACAAGCGCGCGGCTTCACCAACACGGTGCATTGGACGCGTGGCGTTGATACCAAAACGTTCTGTCCCGGCGAACGCAACGCGCTCGGCAATGTCAGGCCAATCTTTCTCTACGTCGGTCGTGTAGCGGTCGAAAAGAACATCGAAGCGTTTCTCGACCTCGATCTGCCCGGTGACAAATGGGTGGTGGGCGAAGGCCCAATGCGCGAAAAACTCGAACGCAAATACGGGAATGCGCGTTTTGAGGGGGTGAAAACGCCGGCCGAGTTGGCAACCTATTACCGCGCTGCCGATGTATTCGTCTTCCCTAGCGTGACCGATACTTTCGGTCTGGTCATGCTCGAATCACTTGCCTGCGGCACTCCTGTAGCCGCCTTTCCGGTTCACGGTCCGATCGACGTCATCGGCGACAGTGGCGCCGGTGCACTCGATGAAGACCTCGGTCAGGCCTGCATTCGCGCACTCGCAATCGATCGAAATTACGCTCGTGCCTATGCCGAGCGATTCGCATGGAGCACATCGATCACGCAGTTCGAACAAAACCTGTCGCCATTGACGCCGCAATCCGGCGCCAGCACCCTCAACCGGGCCGAAGCCCTCCCTGGCACAGATACCTAGCCGGTCGGTTTCGACACGCGCCACGCCACCGATCCACCTGCACGCAATGGCACCAGCGTGCCATTTGGATACGGGAAACTCGTCGGTACCGGAGTCGGGGAACGTTCGAGCGTGATGCGATGTTTGTTGCGCGGTAAACCGTAGAAATCGGCGCCGTGCTGGCTCGCAAAAACCTCGAGCTTGTCCAGCGAACCGGCCGCGTCGAACACTTCCGCATAAAACGCCAGGGCGGCATTGGCCGTATAGACGCCAGCGCAGCCACAATCGTTTTCCTTTGTGGCACGCTCATGTGGCGCGCTGTCCGTGCCAAGAAAGAATTTCGGGTTGCCCGATGTTGCCGCCGCCACCAGTGCCTGGCGATGCTCCTCACGCTTGAGTATGGGCAGGCAATAATGATGGGGGTGGATCCCCCCCTGGAAAATGGCATTGCGGTTAAGCAACAGGTGGTGTGCGGTAATGGTGGCGCCGACGTTGGCCGGTGCCTGGCGCACGAATTCGACCGCGTGCGCAGTCGTTACATGCTCCATGACGATCTTCAGCTTCGGGAAGTGTTCGACCAGGATGACAAGCTCGCGCTCGATGAACGTCTTTTCACGGTCGAAAACGTCGATTCCCGGGTCGGTGACTTCGCCATGTATCAACAACGGCATGCCCGCTTCACTCATGGCTTCGAGCACATCGAAACAGTTGCCAATGCCAGTGACGCCCGAGTCGGAATTCGTCGTTGCGCCCGCCGGATAGTACTTCACGGCGAAAACGATGCCACTGTTGGTCGCGCGTGCGATTTCGCTTGCCGGGGTATTGTCGGTGAGATACAGCGTCATCAGCGGCTGAAAACTACTGCTTTCAGGCAGCGCCGACAGGATGCGTTGCCGGTACGCTTGGGCAAGCGCGGTATTCACCACCGGCGGCTTCAGGTTTGGCATGATGATCGCGCGGGCAAACTGCGACGCCGTGTGCGGCAAAACGGCCTCGATCGCAGCGCCATCGCGCAGGTGCAGATGCCAGTCATCGGGCGCGGTAATGGTAATTCGGTCCACGGGTTATGTCGTCTCCTCGAAACAGGACAGGTGCTGCAGTCGACTAAGAGAAAGCGAGACAAGGAAATTCACTTGCGCTCGCCTTCCTCTATTGCATGTCGCGCGCATTTTCAAGCTCGAGCGCGCGTTGATACAAGGCGTTCTTGCGCCCGCCGGTGATCTGCGCCGCCAACGCCACCGCTTTTTTCAGCGGGAGCTCAGCCAGCAACAAGCCCAGTACGCGCTCGCCTTGTTGCTCGTTTGCACCGGCGAGCGACTTGCTGCGATTGACTACCAGAACAAATTCACCGCGGATGCGCTCGGGCCTTGACTCCAGCCACGATCTGGCCTCAATCAGCGCGCATTCGTGGACTTCTTCGTGCATCTTGGTGAGCTCGCGGCACAAAACGATCCGCCCGCCTTCGCCAAGCACCTGCGCCAGGTCGTCGACGGTTTTCAGAATTCGATGAGGTGCTTCAAAAATAACCAGTGCTGCATCTACGTGCGCCAGCTCTTGCAACGTCTTTTTTCGCTCTCCGTCTTTTGCCGGCAAGAACCCACAGAACATGGTCCGGTTCAAACGTTGGCCGCAAACCGAAAGGCTCGCCGCAAGCGCGCTCGCCCCCGGTATCGGTACCACGGTAAACCCCTGCGAGCGTGCCAATGCCACCGCTTCCGAGCCAGGATCACTGATCGCCGGCGTACCGGCATCGGTCGTCAGCGCCACGGACTTGCCGTCTTCGAGCAGTTTGACAATGCCTTTGGCAGACTGACGCTCGTTGTGCTCGTGAGATGCAATCACGCGCGCCTCGATGCCAAGGTGCTTGAGGAGTTTGCCGCACACACGCGTGTCCTCGGCGACCACTACATCGACGCCGTTGAGTATATCGAGCGCCCGCAGCGTGATGTCGCGCAAATTTCCGATCGGCGTTGCCACCACATATAATACGGATTCACTCGCTTTCTCAACCACCTTATGCAACGTCGTCGTATCCTGTGGGTGCTGCTAACGGCGCTACTATACTTTGCGCTCAGCGGCATCGCTACTCGTCCTGCCCAGGCGCAGGGCTGGCAATGGCCTCCGACTCAAAAGCAGCAACCCTCCAGGGAACCTGCGCAGCAGCCTGCCCAGCCCACTCAACAGCCTGCCGAGGAGCCTGCCCAGCAACCCTCCCAGCAGCCCGGTCAGGAACCCGCCCAGGAAAGCGGCACGGAAACGATTCAACGAATTCTGATCGAGGAACGACCGCTTGCCACGCCGCCACACGTCGGCGTGATCCTGCCACTGCAATCAAGTGCGTATGCGCGCCTGGCGGAACAAGTCCGGCTGGGCATCCTGACCGCATCCAGAATGGCTTCCTATAACGCGCTGCCGGTCAAGGTCTACTCGACAGCCGGTGAGCCCAAACAGATCCTCGAAGCGTATGAGCGAGCCACCCGGGAGGGCGCACGCGCCATCATCGGTCCGCTCACCCGCGATGGCGTTTCCGCGGTCGCCGAACGCGCGCTGGTGTCGGTTCCAACTGTCGCCCTGAATGTGCCGGCGGCGGGGCTTGCTCTGCCATCGCAGATGTACGTGTTTGGATTGCAGATCGAAACCGAAGCGGAACAGGTCGCCAGACTGGCATTTACACGGGGCGGGCGCAAGGCGCTGGTAATCGTCGGGGAAGATGCCCTGGGACAACGTATTGCCCAGGCGTTTGCCCGCCAGTGGCGAAAGCTGAAGGGAGATATCGTCGACGAATTCAAGTATTCAACCGACGCAGCCGAACTGACCAGGCTGCGCGCACTGGTCGATACAACTGCCGCTGACGTGGTGTTTCTTGCACTCAATGCCCCACGCGCGAGATTCATCCGCACTTATCTGGGCACGGAATTGCCGATCTATGCAACGTCACTGGTCTACGCCTCGACAAACAGGCTGGAACTCTACGACCTGAATGGCGTCCGATTCATGGATATGCCATGGCTTCTGCAACCCGATCACCCCGCTGTCATGACTTACCTGCGCGCCCCGCTAGACTCGGGCGCGCTCGACGAGGAGCGCTTCTACGCGCTCGGGATCGATGCCTATCGCATTTCTCAGGCGCTGCTTGAGAATAGCACCGCCAGCGCGCCGATCGATGGCGTGACCGGCACCATCAAGCTGGACGAGAAACATTATTTCACTCATGAACTCACGCCGGCGTACTTTTCTTACGGCAGGGCGCACCAGCTGCCTGACGAGGCTGGTGGCGATCGATGAATGTTCGCGGCCGGGAGGCAGAGCAACGCGCTTTTGACTTCCTGCGCCATCATGGCCTGGAAAAAGTCGAGCGCAACTACCATTGTCGATTCGGCGAAATCGACCTGATCATGCGCGATGACCAGACCCTCGTATTCGTAGAGGTGCGGCAGCGTGCATCGGATTCATTTGGCGGTGCCCGGGAGAGCATCACAGCGCAAAAGCAACGCAAACTGCTCTCGGCCGCCCGGCACTACATTGGGTCAATCGGAAAAATTCCTGAGTGCAGATTCGACGCGGTGTTGCTGAATGGCGACAATAAGGTGGAATGGATAAAAAATGCGTTCGGAGAATAGATTCCATTGGGTGTGACCGACTTCTTTATGCAATAATTTGCGCCGGCAAAGAGACGCTTCGCACCCCATGGATCTGGTCAAGAGAATCAATCAACACTTTACCGACAGCGCTCGAGTCAAGCTCAAAGCGATGGAGGTTCTCGCCACCCCGCTTTCCGAAGCAGGACAACTCATGGCTGCCTGCCTCAAGAATGGGGGAAAGATACTGGCTTGCGGTAATGGGGGTTCGGCCGGCGATGCACAACACTTTTCCGCCGAGCTACTGAATCGATTCGAGATGGAACGGGCACCACTGGCTGCGGTAGCCCTGACGACGGATTCGTCGACGCTTACATCGATTGCAAATGACTACAACTATGACGAGGTATTTTCAAAGCAGGTGACCGGACTGGGACGTGATGGCGATGTGCTGCTCGCCATCTCCACCAGCGGCAACTCCCCGAACGTGCTGCGAGCCATCGAAGCAGCACATGAGCGCGGAATGAAAGTCGTCGCCCTGACCGGAAAGCAGGGAGGCAAAATGACAGCCATGCTGCGCAAGGGCGATGTCAATCTTTGCGTGCCGTCGGACAGCACGGCACGTATACAGGAGGTTCACCTGATCTGTCTGCATTGCATGTGCGACGCCATCGACTGTCTTTTACTTGGAGTTCAAGAATGAAACTTGCATCTTGGTCAATTATTGTGACAATCCTGACGCTCTCTTCGCTTCAAGGTTGCGCTCCGGTGGTCGTCGGAGCCGGCGTTGGCGCTGGTGTTATGGTCGCCGATGATCGCAGAAGCAGTGGCATCATGCTTGAGGACCAGGTGATCGAGCGCAATATCTC
>JASFUE010000030.1:0-17330 GCA_050050435.1 Burkholderiales bacterium
GCCTGGGTTATCGGCATGATTCCGAGCGCAGTGTTCAGCCTTATGTCGCAAGGTGATACCGGTGCGCAAGTGGAGCCGCCACTCGCCCTGGTCTTGTTTCTCGCAGCGGGCCTTGGTGCTGTTGCCGGACCGCTGCTGGCCGCATTTCAATGGCTCAGTCTGCGCAAGGTCTTGTCAGCCAGAGCATGGCTGTGGCTGCCCGCCAATGCTTTGGCATGGACCTTCGGCATGCCCATTATTTTCCTCGGTGCCCAGTCCAATGAGGTCACTTCCAGTGTTATCGTAGTCGCTGCCTTGGTAGCCTTGGCCATCCTTGTTGCCGGTGCCGTAGTTGGTGCAGTTCATGGCCGAATTTTGATGTACATGGTTGAGCGTGGCGGTTCAGTCAAGAATGCGGCCTAGTCACCAATGCAGCCGGAGACAGAGATGCGGGTGCCTGATTGCGAACGTTATCTGTCAAGAATCGTATGCAGCCTCCATTCACGATAGAAGAATTCTTCGGCGTATTCCGCAAATATAATGAAGCACTGTGGCCTGTCCAGGTGTTTCTTGTGGGTTTGGCGTTTGCCGCAATTCTTCTCACACTAAGGCCGCGACGCTGGTCCGGCGTCGGGATATCAGCGATTCTCACCTTCCTGTGGGTGTGGGTCGCGATTGCTTACCATCTCGCCTTCTTTGCTCGCATCAATCTGCTTGCCTATTTGTTTTCCGGCGTTTCACTGGCGGGGGCACTCATTTTTCTGTGGCAAGGGGTTGTACAGCGCCGGCTTCAATTCGCATGGACTGGTGGCGGCCGCGCTTACCTCGGCGCTGCTCTTGTCATGTATGCACTCGTCATCTATCCAGTATGGTCATGGTACGCAGGGCACCATTATCCATATATGCCTACTTTTGGCCTTCCGTGCCCCACCACCATATTCACCATTGGCCTGCTCTCGTTCCTTGTGGCGCCGTATCCGCGCAGCACTCTTGTCGTCCCCATTCTGTGGTGTTTCGTAGGTGGGCAAGCCGCCTTCCTACTGGGCGTTCACCAGGATTTCGGGCTTTTCGCCGCAGCGGTAGCAGGCACGGTGTTATTTGTACGGTCAAAGGGGTCGACAGCATTGGTGAGACCTGCATCATGAAACATCTGACTGACCACAGCTTAAAATCGGGCCGGCTCTTCCTCTGCCATTCCGACGCCAGCCGGTTAAGCTGAGCGTCACGCACAGGAGAATCCTTCGTGCGTACTCTCACTCACGCTGAAGCCAGGTCGTTCTACGACAAATTCGGCAGCAAGCAGGATCAGCAAATGTTCTACGAAGAGGCAGCCTTGAGCGCGATGGTTTCCAACGCGGCACTCGAGCAGGCGCAGTCGGTCGTTGAGTTCGGCTGCGGTACCGGCCGACTTGCGCTGCAGCTATTACAGCGGCATCTTCCAGAGAGCGCTCGCTACCTCGGAACAGACCTCAGTTCAACGATGGTTGCAATTGCCACGGAGCGCTTGCGCCCTTACACGGGGCGCGCGTCTGCCGTCGTTGCGGCCGGAGCGCCTGCATTGCCAGTGCAAGACGCATCTGTTGACCGGCTCATTTCGACCTACGTGTTCGATCTCCTGTCGGAAGCCGAAAGAGAAGAGTTTCTCATCGAGGCCACGCGCGTGCTGGGGACTGACGGGTTGCTATGCCTTGCCGGTATCACGAACGGAAACACCCCGGTGTCTCGCGCGGTGATGGCAGCGTGGCAGTGGCTTTTTGCGCTGAACCCTCGCTGGGTCGGAGGGTGCCGACCGACACGTGCGAGTGAGTACTTGTCGGCCAGGGCATGGCAGATTCTGTATCACGAGACTTTTGTCTCCTGGGGCATTGCGTCCGAGGTTGTGATCGCGTCGCCACGGGCCATGAACGCACAAGCCTGACCATTTGTTTGAGTCGAGGCGTTACACTGCGCCGCCGGTCTCAGATAAAACGTTAGCCTGTAGAAAGGGCAGGACAAGAAACATATGCATCCGAAGATTACTATTCGGAGCGAAACTCACTCCGACATTAACGCAATAGGTAATGTGACTGCGGCTGCGTTCGAGGCGCTGGAAATCAGTGATCACACGGAGCAGTTCATCATCCAGGCACTGCGTGCCGCCAAAGCGCTCACGATATCCCTCGTCGCAGAAGCGAATGGCGAGATCATTGGTCATATTGCGTTCTCCCCGGTGAGCATTTCAGATGGGACTCCAGGTTGGTTTGGCCTCGGGCCTGTTTCAGTCTTGCCGGCGTTTCAACAGCAGGGCATCGGAAAGGCGCTGATCGAAGAGGGCCTGTCACGTCTGAAAGCCATGAATGCGCAAGGATGTTGTCTCGTGGGACACCCGGACTATTACGGGCGGTTCGGGTTCCGGAATCCGTCTGGCTTGATCTTCGAGGGAGTCCCCCCGGAGGCCTTCTTTGCGCTATCTTTCAGTGGTCATTACCCACAGGGCACCGTTACTTTCCACGAAGGCTTTAAAGCGGATGGTCGTTCCGCTGGCTAAACTGCATTTCACCTGACCTGTTGCAGTACGCTGCCCCGGGCCGGTGCATTCAGATGTCAGGGCACAATAGCGAGACCGTAGCATTACCCGCACCTTGTCTCACGACTAGGGCGACAACATCCCAAAAACATCGATGATATCCACCTGAAGAAAGGAATTGGGCATGCAAAGCGTTTCCGCTTTCGTACTGACCGCATTCATCACCTGGACGTTGTTCCTGCTGATTGCCATGGAAGTATTGAGAACGCGCTACTTGATGACAAGGACTGTCGCCGCCAATGAGTTCAGGCCGGACAATTCGAATCTTCCTCCTTACATGCAGCGTCTTGCCCGGGCTCATGCCAACTGTATCGAGAGCTTCCCGATAATCGGTGGGCTTCTGCTGGTGGCGCTACTCACCAATCGCGCTGATGTCACCGATAACCTTGCCATGTGGTTACTGGTTGCCCGGCTGGTTCAATCGTCTATCCATATTATCTCGACCAGCGTAATTGCCTCGTGGCTTCGCTTCATCGCTTTCGCGATACAAATGGCGATTGCGGTCTATTGGGTATGCGAGCTGTTGGCATGATGACGTACGATCGGCAGCTAAGTATATGCGCTCGAAGCCATCGCCTGTTGCTACATGTATGCCGACTCGTCGTTTGGTCTCGATCGGCTTTCGCCGAACGAGAGTGGGCCTCGAACGAACGCTGCGATACACGGTTTTCCAGAGAGGAGATCAGAGTGTCATGACAGTGATTCACGAGTTATCAGACAATCACATCCACCGCCTGCACCAGCTGTATCAGAATGAATGGTGGACGAAAGGGCGGTCGCTGGAAGAGACGCGCAGATGCATATCGGGCTCTCAGATTTGCATCGGAATCATTGATGAAGACCAGCAGCTATTGGCGTTTGCCCGGGTTATTACTGATTATGTATTCAAGGCACTGATCTTCGATGTGATTGTAGATAAGGGCGCCAGGACCGCCGGGCTCGGAAGAAAATTGATCGAATCAATACGAACACATGAACAGCTCAAGGGTGTCAAGCACTTCGAGATGTATTGCTTGCCTGAACTCGTGCCTTTCTATTCGAAGTATGGTTTTACCGAGGATGTGGGTGGAGTCCGGTTCATGCGAATGACAATTGCATAACAAGGCAGATCAGGGCCTCGTTATGTGGTTGGAACAGCATGCGCAAGACCTCCGCCATTCGGAACCGCATTGCATGGCGCGCAGGAGTGGCACATGACAACGGCAGTCTGGGTAAAGACCGCGATGGTGTGGTTGGCCATTCTTGTGTTGGCTATCCTGAACGGCGTGATGAGGGAGAGAGTGCTCATTGAAGCGTTTGGCAATGTTTCAGGGCTGTTTATGAGTGGAATCATTCTCTCGATTTGCATTTTTCTCGTAGCACTCATCTCGGCGCCGTGGTTCGGCCCGCTGGGTTCCCGTCAATGGCTGTTGGTCGGCATGCTCTGGTTCATTTTCACGGTGGTATTTGAATTCGGATTCGGACGATTTGCGCAAGACAAGGCGTGGGGCGAGCTGTTTGATGCGTATACCTTTCGCGGCGGCAACATCTGGCCCGTCGTCCTGCTCGTCACATTGCTCTCGCCCTGGCTTGCCGCCAGAATCCGCAACCTGATCTGACTTGCGTGGTGGCATTGCAGGTTCAATCCTAAATGGGGGGGCGGCGCGTCAATCGGTTCGTTAGCCCGAATATTGTTTGCGAGAAGGAGTGATCCGCCAATGAAACCAAGAATCAGCATGATTACGCTCGGTGTTCGCGATCTGGCGGCGGCGATCGCGTTCTACGAAAAGGGGCTTGGATTTCCACGCATGGAGTCACCGCCGGAAGTCGCGTTCTTTACCCTGAATGGCACCTGGCTGGGCTTGTACGGGCGCGAAGCATTGGCCGAGGATGCCGGGGTTTCGGCCGATGGGAGTGGTTTCGCGGCATTTGCGCTGGCGCACAACGTGGAATCGGAAGAAGAGGTCGATGCGGTGGTGGGCCAGGCAGTGGCCGCCGGTGCACAGTTGGTAAAGGAGCCCCGGAAGGTTTTCTGGGGCGGTTACAGCGGATACTTCAGGGATCCCGACGGCCATCTTTGGGAAGTGGCGCACAATCCGTTGTTCTGGGTAGGGCCGAAGGATGAGAACGCATGACAATGTGCTCGAACCATTCTCTGCGCACACGCAAAGCCCTGGGCGTATTAAGCCTCGCTCGGCTTCGCACCGGGCGGCACGGTCAAGAAAGTGTGTGAGGTATCCAACATGTTTTCGCATGTGTTTGTGGGAGTCAGCAATTTCGAACGCGCCCTTGTTTTCTACCGGGCATTGATGCCGGTGCTTGGCATCGAGGAGCGTTTCTGCGAACCGGACCGGCCCTGGGCTGGATGGCAGTCGAACCCCGGCCCGAGGCCTCTGTTTCTCATTGGCAAACCGTACGACAAGCGGCCTCACTCTGCGGGCAACGGCCAGATGGTCGCCTTCCTTGCGCGGAGTCGCGACGCGGTCGATCAGGCCCATGCCGTCGCGCTGGCGAACGGGGGCATCTGTGAGGGCACGCCGGGTTTGCGGCCGGAGTACCACTCTGACTACTACGGCGCCTATTTCCGGGATACCGAGGGCAACAAGCTCTGCGTGGTATGCCACTCGGCGCCCGCGTGAACCTGCTTCGACGCGCTCGCCCGAATGATGCGAAATCAGCGGTAGCGCCATTATCTGGTGGCTTTCCAAAGCGATGTTGTCGCTCAAAAGCACGCCCGAAGCGCGCAAATGTCACTATACATTCCATCTGAATCGTGGCCTTGACGCTGCGGGAGGTTTCCTTTCCTGCCATTCTGAAATATGGTTGGTCATTGTGCAGTCAACCAATCGATAAGAAAGAACGTCAGCTGATGAGCGAACCAGCCCCCAATGAGCGGTCCCTGAATCTGTTCTACTTTTCAATCGTTGCGGTCATCCTCGGCGTGGTGACCGGATATGGCGCAGTGTTCTTCCGGGGATTGATCGCTGTCATTCACAACCTGTTTTTCCTGGGCGAGCTATCCACCGTCTACGACGCCAATATATACACCCCCGCATCACCGTGGGGCGCGCTTGTCATCCTGGTCCCGGTAGTGGGCGGGCTCATCGTCGTTTTTCTGGTCAAGACGTTTGCGCCCGAAGCACGCGGGCATGGGGTCCCGGAGGTGATGGACGCGCTCTTCTACAATGAAGGGCGCATCCGCCCGGCAGTCGCCATCGTCAAATCGTTTGCATCTGCTCTGGCCATTGGAAGCGGATCCGCGGT
This sequence comes from Burkholderiales bacterium, assembly GCA_050050435.1. Lineage (GTDB taxonomy): Bacteria > Pseudomonadota > Gammaproteobacteria > Burkholderiales > Eutrophovitaceae > SG8-40. Next base: position 5,789 of record JASFUE010000030.1, read on the forward strand.
AGGTCGCGAAGGGCCGATCATCCAGATCGGCGCCTCCCTGGGATCGAGCCTCGGACAATGGGTGCGCCTGGAAGCATGGCAGCGCATCACATTGGTGGCAGCAGGCGCGGGCGCTGGCATCGCGGCGACGTTCAACACGCCGATTGGCGGAGTGATGTTCGCGGTCGAGCTCATGATGCCGGAGGTCAGCACGCGAACCTTTCTGCCGGTGGCGCTGGCAACCGGTACGGCAACCTTCATCGGCAGGATGCACTTCGGTCCGAATCCCGCGTTCGAAGTACCTGCCGTCGGCGCCTTGTCTGGTGACCTGTCCGCGATTTACGTGTTGGGGCTTTATGCGGTACTCGGGGTGGTTGCCGGTGTTGCTGCGGCGGGGTTCGTCCGCGGCCTGCACCTGGCCGAAGGGCAATTCGAGCGCATCCATAACCAGTACTTGCGCCACGCGATTGGAATGAGCATCGTCGGTTTGATGATGTATGCCTACCTGAAGTTTTCCGGTCACTACCACATCGAGGGCGTCGGCTACTCGACGATCCAGGATGTGCTGTTCGGCGGGATTGTTGCCGCGCCTTTCCTGGCACTGCTGTTCGTCTCCAAACTCGTGGCGACCAGCATCAGTCTCGGCTCGGGATCTTCCGGCGGGATCTTCTCGCCATCTCTTTTCATGGGGGCCACGATTGGCGGCGCATTTGGCGCAGCCTGTCAGCTGTTGTTTCCGTCGGCCGACATCAGCGTTGCCGCCTTCGCGATTGTTGGCATGGCTGCAGTAGTGGGAGGCGCCACCGGTGCCGCAATGACAGCGGTTACCATGATTTTCGAGATGACGCTGGACTACGGCCTTGTCATGCCAATGATCGTCGCTGTGGCGATCAGCATCGGCATCAGGCGCGTGTTGTCACGCGAAAATATCTACACGATCAAGCTGCTGGGCCGACGTCACTTCATACCGAAAGCGCTGCACGCCAACATGTTCCTGGTGCGCCGCGCAGTCGATGTCATCGACAAGGATATTCTCATACTGCCGGGCGAAATGGCGTTTGACGACTTCCTGCGGCTTCCCGAACACGACGGTCGGATGCGTCACGTCGTGATCACGCACGACGACAGAATCACGGGCGTATTACGGGTCAATACGGCACTGCGCCGCGGCCTCGAAGGCTCCTTCACGGGATTGTCGCTGGGAGAAGTCGCCAGCCCGCATTTCACGATCGCGCATCCGGAAGACATCATGTTCAACGTCATCGGCCGCATGTGGCGCAAGAAGGCGGTCATGACAGTGGTCGTGAAGACCGAGGGCGTTCCGCGAGCGAGCAATGTGATCGGTGTCATTACCAAGGAGCACGTCGCCGATTCGGTTTCCGAGAGTATCAGGCCGTACGCGGCTTCCGAGGGAGTGCGCTGAGGCCGCGGGGAATCGGAATGGCGTAGGATGCAGTGAGGCTGTATGACTTCGCCCGATTTTGACAGTTGTATTGAACACAGCATCTTGAGGAGAAGCGAATGGACATTACCGGATTGATAATTTTTCTGGCAATCGGTGCAGTAGCCGGTTGGTTGGCAGGAAACATGATCAAAGGCGGCGGCTTTGGTCTGGTCGGCAACATCGTCATCGGCGTAATCGGTGCGGTGGTGGGCGGGTTCGTGTTTGGCTTGTTCGGAATCACTGCGGGAGGATTGATCGGCTCAATCATCACGGCAACGGCAGGCGCGGCACTGCTCCTGTATGTAGTCAAGCTGATCAAGAAAGCCTAACGACCGTCGAACAGCTTTTGCGGTTGGTTCTGCCTCCGGGGTATCGCTGCGCCAGTTGATACGTTTCCTGTGAAAAAAATTCTTGCGATTGCCGTCGTTGCGTGCCTTGCGTATTTCGCATGGAACGATCCGGCGCTGCGCGAACAACTGCAACCCGCAAGTGCCGGTACGGATGCGGTCCTGGCGCAGGCGTTCGAGAACAGACAAAGCGATCTTCAGGTCCGGGGTGAAGGTGAAGTCATCAAACTGCTCCCCGATGACAACGACGGTAGCCGGCACCAGCGCTTCATCTTGCAACTCGCTTCTGGGCAGACACTGTTGGTGGCGCACAACATTGATCTCGCGCCGGCGATACCGTCCTTGCGCACCGGAGATACGGTCGAGTTTTTCGGGGAATACGAGTGGAATCCCAAAGGGGGTGTCATTCACTGGACGCATCATGACCCCGCCAACATACACGTGCCGGGCTGGTTAAAGCATCAAGGCCAAACCTACCAGTGAAGTCTGTGCCGGCATCTCGCGCTCACAGGCCGCCAAAGTTCCCTAGTTCTTGAACTGCATGTTCAGGCCGACGAATATCTGCCGCTCGGGCCAGCCTGCACCCTTGTCGGCTACTGAAACCTGAGGCTCGATGAAAACGTTGTACACCGTCTTACCTTTGGGGATGACCTGACCGATGCCGAGACCGAGCGGCACGCTGGAGGTATCGTTCTCGAAGTTGTAAACCCAGATCGGCGCCGCGCGCAGATAGGTCCCCTTGCCGAGCTGGTAGAAAGCAAAAGGCTGGAACGCGCCCGTGTTGACGTCTGCAGCATTGTTATCACCGGCGAAGCTGGTTTGCCAGGTGAGAAGATAACCGTACTGGAACTTTGGAGAGCTTGCGTTGAAAAGGACGTTCGCCAAACCCGCCGACCATTTTTCGCTACCCAACTGATCATCACTCGCTGTGGGTGCCGTCAACTGGGGGCCAATGCCGAAACTGATGGCAGGATCACCCACATCGATGAGGTACGCGGCGAACGCGTTCAAGTCACCGATCCCGGTCTTGGTGTCCCAGTTCGGCGAGACCGGGTAACTGTTCACCGGCAGCGATGCCCGGAAGATCCACTTGGTTTCGCCAAGAGCGACCGGCTGTGCGTAGCGTATCCAGAATTGGTTGGCACTTTCATCGGGGGAGGTGAGTTCAGGGATGTAGTAATCCTGAAAGTTCAACGCCTTGAAATTAGCGAGCGGGTTGTTGGCCTGTGCGGCGTCGCTACCGCCCGAAGACTGTTGTGCATACGCCTGCGTCGCGACAAGCAGGCTCGCGAGCAGTGTTAGCGTGAATTTCATCGCGAACATCCTTGTAAAAGAGTCTTTCCAGCATAGCCGTCATGCCGTCGTTTTTCGCGCACATGGCTGTCAGCATGTTTCCGAGATTGATCAACATCAGAACGGATTATTCAAGCATAGCAAATTCGTTGTGGGCGATGCGCAAATGCGGTAAGCACTGCCGGCTCGGGTTTGCCGATGACATTTCTCAATGTGTTGCCCTTCCATGAAAAGCAGTATATTTTGCTCCGCGGCTCATTACGCGCTCGAGGACAGATGCTCGCGAGTTCTGCCTGGTCCCCTCAAAGCGTCGTTCAACGCAAACGTGTGGCCGCTGGGAGGACTCATGAGTGAAGTCGTTGTTATCGATCCCCCGGTTCGTGGCGAGTGGGCCATCCTCAATCCGCCTGGGCATCCAAAGCGCGCATTCGATTTCCTTGCGGTGCGTGACCGCCGGAACCCGTACAAGAAGGATGCTTCCTTGCTAAGGCATGTGTTCTCGCATATCACGGTCGAGAATACGCTCGCCTGGGATATGCCGGTGTATGCGGTTTTGCCCGGTACCGTCATTGCCGCCTCGGACGGCACCGCTGATCGACCCGGATTGTCGATGGCTGTGGATCTGGTGAAGCTGCTGTTCTTTGGCCCGCCGGTACGCCCTCCGTTCTCGAAGCTCGGCGGCAATCACGTTATCCTCGACTGCGGCGGCGTGTATCCGCTTTATGCACACTTGCGCTGTGGTTCCATTGTGGTAAGCGAAGGGCAGAAAGTGGCCGCCGGGGAACTCCTCGGACACGTTGGCAACTCTGGAGCTTCGCTTCAGCCGCACTTGCACTTCCAGGTGATGAATACACCTGATCCGTTTCCCTTGTTTCAGAACCTGCTGCCACTTTCCCTGTCCTCGGCGCGTTGCAAGCGCGGCGAGCAATGGCAAAACGAAGTCAATCACCAACCGCGCAATGGCGATCATTATCTGTTTGGAGGAAGCGAGGCCTGATGTATCGGATGGTCTGGCCCTGACTGCTGGCAGCGCAACACGCAATGCCGGCAAAAGGAATCATGCTCACCTTGATGACCTGATGGTTGTTGCAGTTTTGTTCATATAGACGACCGGCGGGCGAAGGCTTAAAAGAATGTAAGATCGTACCCGACTGACATAGCACAAAGCCGTACTGGTAGCAGGGGATTAAAAGGAATTTTTCCCACAAAATCTGGCGAGTTACAATCTGGACCACGTTATTGCTCCCATAATAAGGAGGCAAAGCACATTACCCACGCGGGTCAATAAGCGTGCGAGCAGCACCGTTTGATCGAAGCGTAAAATCGGGCGTTGCCATTTGGGGCGCCCGATTTGCGCATTTTTTTCAACCCTTTTCAGGAGACTTTGAAGTGAGCGTTTATCTCCGCAGCGTCCGGGTTCTCGTGTTGGCGTTGGCTACGGGCCTCATGTTGGCAACCGCGGCCTGTGCCCAGAGTGATTCGTTGGCTTCATGGAACGATGGCAAGACCAAGCAATCGATTATTGAGTTTGTAGAGAAAGTCACCGCGTCGGGCTCACCCGACTTCGTACCGCAGTCCGAGCGCATTGCCGTTTTCGACAACGACGGCACGCTGTGGACGGAGCATCCAATGTACACCCAGCTCGCCTTTGCGCTGGATCGGGTCAGGGAGCTGGCGCCGCAGCATCCGGAGTGGAAAAGCAAGCAGCCGTTCAAGGCGGTGCTCGACAACGATATGAAGGCGTTGGCGGCAGCGGGCGAGAAAGGTCTGGTTGAACTGGTCATGGCATCACATGCCGGCATGAGCACCACGGAGTTCGAGGCGATCGTAACCGACTGGTTCGGCAAGGCGCGTCATCCGCGCTTCAAGCGGCCCTATACCGAGCTGGCATTTCAGCCAATGGTTGAGCTGCTGGCGCACCTGCGTGCCAACGGCTTCAAGACCTATATTGTCTCCGGCGGTGGCATCGAGTTCATGCGGCCGATGACCGAACAGGTCTACGGCATCCCGCCAGAGCAGGTGATCGGCTCGAGCATCGAGACCAAGTACGAGATGAAAGACGGCAAGCCAGTGCTGATGCGTCTGCCGAAGATCCATTTCATCGATGACAAGACCGGCAAGCCCGTTGGTATCAACATGTTTATCGGTCGGCGCCCGATTGCGGCCTTCGGCAATTCCGACGGCGACCGCCAGATGCTCGAGTGGACCGGTGCCGGCGATGGTGCGCGGCTGATGATGCTGGTGTTGCATGACGACGCCAAGCGCGAGTACGCGTATGGTCCGGCCAACGGATTGCCGGATTCCAAGTTCGGCACCTTCACGCAGTCACTGATGAATCAGGCAAACAAGGATGGCTGGGCGGTCATTAGCATGAAGAACGACTGGGCGAGAATCTTTTCGTTTGACGAATGATATTCTTGCGATGCGTGCTGCAAACTGATTTCACCACACAACAAAGGATTTTATGATGCGAGTTCTGAGTGCATTGGCTGCACTGCTTCTGGTGAGTGCCTTCGTTCTGCCCGACACTGCGCAAGCGGGGACCTCGACTAAACCCAATATTCTTGTCATCTGGGGTGACGATGTCGGTCAGTCAAATATTTCCGCCTACACTTTCGGGCTGGTCGGCTATCGAACGCCAAACATTGACCGTGTCGCGCGGGAAGGCATGATGTTCACCGATTACTACGGCGAGCAGTCCTGCACTGCCGGGCGGTCAGCTTTCATCACCGGGCAGAGTGTGTTCCGCACCGGGCTGTCCAAAGTCGGATTGCCGGGCGCCGAGCTAGGCATGCGCGTGGAAGACCCGACTATTGCCGGGCTCCTGAAAGATCGTGGTTACGCTACCGGGCAGTTCGGTAAGAACCACCTCGGCGACAAGGACGAGCATCTGCCGACCAATCACGGCTTCGACGAATTTCTTGGCAACCTCTATCACCTCAATGCCGAAGAGGAGCCGGAGAACGAGGATTATCCGCGCGATCTCAAGTTGCCGAATGGCCAGACTTTTCTCCAGCGCTTCGGCCCGCGCGGTGTGCTGCACTCGACCGCATCCTACGGCGACGAGATCAGGCAGTCTATCGAGGACACTGGACCATTGACAAAGAAGCGCATGGAGGTGATCGATGACGAGACTACGGAAGCCGCGATCAAATTCATTCGCGAGACGACCAAAGCGGGTAAGCCCTGGTTCGTCTGGTGGAACGGTACCCGCATGCACTTCCGCACTCACGTCAGTCCGAAGAGGATGGCGGAGATCAAGAAGAAATATCCGCATGCCGATGAGTACGCCGCTGGCATGATCGAGCATGATATGCACGTCGGGCGGTTTCTCGATTTGCTCGATGAACTTGGCATCGCCGAGAATACGATCGTGTTCTATTCGACCGACAACGGGCCGCACATGAATACCTGGCCCGATGCGGGCTGGAACCCGTTCCGCGGCGAAAAGAATACCAACTGGGAGGGCGGTTGGCGCGTGCCGGCGATGGTGCGCTGGCCCGGCAAGATCAAGGCGGGTTCGGTGTCAAACCAGATCGTCAGTCATATGGACTGGCTGCCAACCCTGCTTGCCGCTGCCGGCGAGCCCGGCATCAAGGACAAGCTCCTGACTGGCTATAACGACAAGGCAATGGGGCGCAAGTACAAGGTGCACCTCGACGGCTACAACATCTTGCCCATGCTGACCGGTAAGGCACAGGAAAGCCCACGCAAGGAAATATTCTATTTCTCCGATGATGGTGATCTGACCGCACTGCGCTATGCTGACTGGAAATTGCTGTTCATGGAACAGGAGAAGACCGGCACTTTCGCGGTCTGGCAATACCCGTTCGTGCCGCTGCGCGTGCCCTACATTTACAACCTGCGCCGTGATCCGTACGAGCGGGCTACGATTACCTCGAATACCTATTACGACTGGCTGCTGGACCGCGCCTATCTACTGGTGCCCGCGCAGGCCTACGTGGCCAACTTCATTTCCACGTTCAAGGCATTTCCGCCGCGCCAGAAGGCGGCAAGTTTCAGCCTCGATCAGGTGATGGAGAAGCTTACTGAGACTGGTGGGGCCAGGTAACGCTGGCTCCAAACCTGGTTAGCCGGGATGCAAGGCCGCGATGACGAGTCAGGAAGCAGAGAATGCTGTCCGTAAACATTGATGAGGCGAATCTCGTCGCGGTCTTGCAACCCCAAAGTCCTTTGTCCGAGAGTGACTTTCAGTCGGCGGCAAAGGCGATTGACCCGCTGATCGAAAAGTCCGGCCAGCTTAACGGCATCATTATCCATAGCAAGTCCTTCCCCGGATGGGATTCATTCGGGGCATTGGTTTCGCACCTGCGTTTCGTCAGAGACCACCACAAGAAGGTGTCGCGGGTCGCATTGGTGACCGATTCGGCGATAGGCAAATTTGCAGACCCGATTGCCAGCCATTTTGTCGCAGCCGAGATCCATTCGTTTCCGTATGCGGACTACGATAAGGCGCGTGAGTGGATCATTAAACACGGGTGATTGTTCCCAAGGTTTCCGGGCATCGGATGAACTCCTGGTTTTGCAAGAATCTGGGTGATGCGATGCTGGCGTACGCGCCACTGGATGAAATTGGGGCGCTGTTTGAATCGACGTATGGGACGGCTGCATGCCCGAAGGATGCGGGTGTGTTCATCCGGCACATCTCGGAAGGTAGCCTGCATTGCCAGGTCGAAGTCTATTTCTCGCCCGCCACGGCTTCCCTGGCGAAGGCCGTAAATGCCTTGCCGTGTGACCGGCCTTGCGTAACCGGTCTCGGTTTGCTGGCCGGGTCGAAAGACTCATGGTCGGTGCTGTTTCCGAACCGGAGTGATTGATGGCTGGTCGGCACGAATGTGTTGAAGCCAACGTGCTGCTGGGCGATGATTTCGCTTAGAGGCATCTGCTGGTGAAAAGGGCCGAATCATGAGTAGTGAACGCAGCAAGATGATTGCCGGAGAGCTGTACGACCCTTTCGATCCGGAACTGATGGCAACTCGAGAACGCGCGCGGGACCTGTGCCAGGCGCTCAATCAAGGCCGCGAGTCAGATAAGGACGAGCGCCGCCGCATCCTCGAAGAGCTGTTCGGGACCGGTGGGGACAGTGTCTGGATGCAGCCGCCTTTCTACTGCGACTATGGTGAGAATATTCACCTCGGTGAGCGTGTGTTCTTCAACTTCAACTGTGTCGTGCTGGACGTGTGCGAAGTGAAGATAGGCGACTTCACATTGTTTGGTCCGGGCGTGCAGATTCTCACCCCACTTCATCCGTTCGATGCGCAGTTGCGCAGGAAACAGGAATTCGGCAAGCCGATTGCGATTGGGGCTGATGTCTGGGTTGGCGGTGGCGCGCTGATTCTGGCTGGCGTCAAGATCGGGTCGCGCAGCATCATCGGTGCCGGCAGCGTGGTTACGCGTGATATCCCGGAAGGGGTGCTGGCCGCAGGCAATCCGTGTCGGGTTATTCGTGATGTTGCCGACGAGGAGAAGTGGGTCTGAGAATGGTTGCCGCAATTTCGTCGACGGGCGTTCGCCCGGTTAGCATTTTGGTGCGGCTAATGCCTGTAAACGACCGCCGGACAATGAGCGGGGTGCTGGAGCATGGATAACATTGCCCTGAAAGCGATCGGCGTTCTTTATCCGCGTTCGCTGATGCAACTCAGCGATCAGCTTCGACATCTGGTGGAGCGGCGACTGTGGTTGCAGGTGTTGATCGGCATGATATCCGGACTTGTTGTTGGTGTCCTGATCGGGCCGTCGATGGGATGGGTTCCGGAGAAGCTCGGCACCAATATCGGTAACTGGCTGGCACTGCCCGGTCAGTTGTTCCTTGCCACCATCCAGATGATTGTCATTCCGCTCGTGATCGCTTCGATCATTCGCGGTCTTGCGGCCGGGGAGAACGTGGCCCAGTTAAAAAAACTCGGGCTCGCGTCGATCGGATATTTTGTCCTTACGACTGCGGTAGCCGCGGCGCTCGGTTTGTGGTTGGCAGAACTGATTCAGCCCGGAATCGGCGTAGGTGAGGTGATGCAAACTGCGGCCCGCGATGCCGCCGCGGCACAGCAGGCTCAATTCGGTACGCCTGCATTGCAGGATTTACCGGAAAAACTGGTCGCCCTGCTCCCGGGGAACCCGCTGAATTCGATGGTGCAGGGGCAAATGCTGCAGGTGGTGATTTTCTCCGCCGTTGTCGGGGTGGCGTTACTATCGATGTCGCCCGCAGCGGCGAGGCCAATGCTCGATGTGCTGGGCTCGCTGCAGGAAGTATGCATGACGGTTGTTCGTTGGGCGATGATGCTGGCACCGTTTGCAGTCTTCGGTCTGATGGCGCGTCTGACCAGCCAGGTCGGGGTGGATGCGCTGCTCGGTATGGGTATGTACATGCTCACCGTTCTACTCGGCTTGATTGTGCTGCTGATGCTGTATCTCGTCGTCGTGTTCATATTTGCGCGTATTTCTCCGTGGCGTTTTTTGCAGTCCATGCGCGAACTTCTGTTGCTGGCGTTCTCGACCTCGAGCTCGGCCGCCGTGATGCCGCTGTCGATTCGCACCGCACAAGAAAAATTCAATGTAAGGCCGTCGATTTCCCAGTTCGTGATACCTCTGGGCGCGACAATCAACATGAATGGTACAGCGCTGTATCAAGGGGTAGCGACAGTGTTTCTGGCCCAGGTGTACGGCATCGACATCGGCATGGGTGGGCTTGCGCTGGTGGTCATCATGGCGGTGGGCGCTTCGATTGGTTCACCGGCAACGCCCGGTGTGGGAATTGTGATTTTGTCGATGCTGTTGTCCTCGATCGGAATACCTCCCGGCGGCGTTGCGCTCATAATGGGAGTCGACCGCATTCTGGATATGTGCCGGACAGCTGTGAATGTCAGCGGAGATATCGTGACCTGCACCCTGATGGACCGCTGGATCGGCAGTGAAAAGAGTGCAGAGGAAGAATTCGCCGAGCAAGAGGAGCGTGAAGAGCTACGCCATAAGACCGGTCTGGACGTTCTCGGTCAAACGGACCGAACGGCTTCCTGAAATTGTTTCAGTGGGCGAATTTGACCTGGTTTACATGAGCACAGCCAACTCGCGCTGTATCGCGTTGTCCAGGTTCTGGATCCAGCCATTGTAGTTTTTATGGATCGTGCCTTTTTCTTCACTGTAATCCAGATTAGTGCTATCGACGTATTCGATGCTGTAACTCGAAGTGTCGAAGGAGACATCAACAATGGCGACGTGTGTACGTAATCTAAGCGTGCCGCGCACCACCCCCGGTTGCTGCTTGACCATGATCCAGCCAAGGCTTGCGCCGGCGCGGATCACTGCGTCCCGAACCTGCTCGAGTGTAACCGAATCGGTGTTGATTACCACTGGCGCATCGACTACGTTATGAACTTTAACGGGTGCGCAGGCGGCTACGAGAAAAAGTGTTACCAGAACAGTCGCAATGCGAAATCGGATCAGCGTCGTCATGATACCCCCTTGTTGTACGGTCCACTGGATGCTTCAGCCGAAACCGTTCGTTTGCCGTTCTCAAACGAAGCGCGGCTTGGACGCCATTCAGATAAGTGGCTGACCGAACGGCCAACGCAGATATGCTGCCTGCATGCAATGCAAGTGTCCAGTTGGTCTCCGCCCGGGTCACTGAGGGCAGATACGGTCTTCATGGGTAGTTCGGGCTGGTTGACGCTGGCAGAATGAATGAAGTGAAACAACTTTTTCTGTTGATTTGTCTTCTTTTCGTGATGACGTCTCCTGTCAACGCTACTACAAACAACAGTGAAACCGCCGGGCGGGAGAAAGCGATTTGCGGGCCGATCAAGGAACGCTTTGTGTTCTGGATGTGGAGCCGAATGACGCCGAGTCCGGATTCGGCACGTGTCGTCAAGCGAGACGGCATAGAGGCAGTCAGTTTTACGACGGGTGATGGCAAGAAACTGGGTGGCTACAGGTTCCGCGCGCACGACGGGCAAGGCAATCCCATCCAGGCAAAGGGCTATGTGTTGATGGCGCTGGGTAACGCCATGATCGCGGACCAGATGATCAGCGAGCTGTCAGGTTACGCAAGCGCCGGTTACGACGCTTATACATATGACTATCGCGGCTACGGTTTGTCGGAAGGAAAACGCAGAATCAACGCCATCATTGAAGACTATCGCGAAATCGTTGCCGATCTGAACAGCAAGTACGATCGCAAGATGCTCTACGGCGTGTCGCTTGGCGGTATGGTGATGATGAACGTGATCGGGTCAGGCGTCGAATTCGACGCCGCGGTCATCGATTCGGCGCCGAGCAGACTGTCGTCGTACGGGTGCCCGGAACGAATCGATCCGGTGAATCATCTCTCCGGAGTGGTCGCACCGAATATCCTGTTCATCACGGGAAAGCGTGACCAGGTGTTGGGCCCGAAGGACACGCGCGAACTACGCGAGAAGGGTGCTGCGCTGGGGGCGGCCACGGTCGATGATGAGCGTTTCGCTCA
>JASFUE010000031.1:0-17298 GCA_050050435.1 Burkholderiales bacterium
GTGCGTGAAGGGCGAACGGTCTACGACAACATCAAGAAAGTGATTAGCTGGACGCTTCCGACCAACGCGGGCGAGGCGGGGACGATTGCCGTGGCACTGTTTGCGGGGATGTCGCTGCCAATCACGGCAGTGCAGATTCTCTGGGTCAATCTGATTACGGCCGTTACGCTTGGCCTGGCACTCGCATTCGAGCCCAGCGAGCGTGGCGTCATGCGCCGGCCACCGCGTGCACGCGACGAGCCGCTGCTGACAGGCCACCTTATCTGGCAAATCATTCTTGTTTCGGGCCTTTTCGTGGCCGGTGTTTTCGGCATCTACACTTTTGCCATCAACCGGAACTATCCGCCCGTATTGGCCCAGACGATGGCGATGAACACGCTGGTGGTACTGGAAATCTTCCAACTGTTCTTCATCCGCAACATTCATAATGCATCACTGACAGTGCAGGGCACACGGGGTACACCGGTCGTCTGGATTTGCGTCCTCACGGTGACGGTTGCGCAGTTTGCAATCACCTATCTGCCGCCGCTGCAGACGGTGTTCGGTACGCAGGCGGTCCCGTTCAAGGACGGCGTGCTGATTGTGACCACCGGTGTCGTGTTTTTCGTGTTGATCGAAACCGAGAAACAGATGCGGCTTGCCCTGCAAAAGAGAACGTTTGGCAAAATGCCGGCGCACCGAGGCTGAACGCAAGCGCGAGGGCCGGGCCGATTTGCCTGATGCGTCGCCAGCGAAGAACCGGTGTGCGCAAAGGTCTTGATACTGTCGGTTTCACCTGCGTCTACAAGGCGCGCGAAATGACTTCCTTCATGATCTCGTTGGTGCCGCCGTAGATGCGCTGCACGCGCGCATCGGCGTACATGCGCGCAACGAGATACTCGTTCATGAAACCGTAGCCGCCATGCAGTTGCAGGCACTCATCGATGACCTCGCACTGCTGGTCAGTCGCCCAGAGCTTGAGCATGGATGCAGTGGCCGTGTCCAGTTTTCCATCGACCAGTTCCATCACGCAGCGATCAGCAAACGTTCGTGCGACCTTGATGGTGGTGGCGATCTCGGCAAGCTTGAACCGGGTGTTCTGGAATTCGGCAACTGTCTGCCCGAATGCCTTGCGCTCGCGCACGTAGTCCAGTGTTGCCAGGTATGCCCCTTCCATGGCAGCAACGGCGATCACCCCGATCATGGTGCGTTCATAGGGCAGATCGGCCATGATCTGGTAGAAGCCTTTACCCTCGACGCCGCCGAGCAGGTTCTGCGCCGGCACCCGGACCTCATCGAAGAACAGCTCGGAGGTGTCCTGCGCTTTCAGACCGATCTTGTCGAGCACGCGGCCCACCGAATAGCCCTTGGCGCTACCGGTTTCGACGATCAGGATCGACGTTCCGCGCGCACCTGCCGTGGGATCGGTCTTGGCCACGACCAGTACCACTTCGGCCAGATAACCGTTGGTGATGAAAGTCTTGGAACCGTTGATTACGTACTCCACACCCTGGCGCTCCGCACGCGTGCGCACGCCCTGCAAATCCGAACCGGCACCCGGTTCGGTCATGGCGATGGCGCCGATCAGTTCGCCACGTGCCATTCGCGGCAAGAAACGCTGTTTCTGCTCGTCAGTACCGTGATTGAGAAAATAGTGAGCGACGATACTGTGCACCGAAGGGCTCATGCCGGTGAGGCCACGGCGTGACATCGCTTCATACAGCAGCGCCTCGTGGCGAAAATCGCCGCCGCCGCCGCCGTATTCTTCGGGAATGTCCGAGCACAGGACGCCGAGTTCACCGGCACGGCGCCACAATGCACGCCCGACATTACCTCGTTGGCGCGCTTCCTCGTCGCCCGGGAGCATTTCGGTTTCGACGAAACGCTCAACGGTGTCCCGATAGATGGCGAGGTCGGAATCCAGCCAGGCTGGGTTGAAGTCCAGTGACATATCAGTGGACGTTACGCTTTGCTACAAACAATTGGCGGGAGGCACGGCTCACGTACGCTCAAATATGGTGACATTGGCCATTCCACCACCTTCGCACATGGTTTGCAGACCGTAGCGCTTGTTGCGTTGTTTGAGCGCGTGCAGCAGCGTCGTCGTCAGCTTGGTGCCGCTGGCACCGAGGGGATGCCCCAGGGCGATGGCACCACCGTTGACGTTGAGCCGCTGCGGATCAGCAGCGGTGGCCTTGAGCCAGGCGAGCGGTACCGGTGCGAACGCCTCGTTGACTTCAAACAGGTCGATATCGTCGATTTTCATACCGCACTTCTTCAGTGCGCGTTCGGTGGCAGGCAAGGGCGCCTCGAGCATGATGACCGGATCATGACCCATTACCGACATGTGATGTATCCGCGCCATTGGGGTGGCGCCGAGTGCTTTCAGTCCGTTTTCGCTGACGACCATTACGCCGCTGGCGCCGTCGCAGATCTGGCTGGCCGTAGCCGCCGTGACGCGTCCACCTTCAGCGATCAACTTCACGCCGGAAATGCCTTCGAGGCTGGCATCGAAACGGATGCCTTCGTCGACTGTGTGCATCTCTCCCGTGCTACTGTTGTCAGGAAGACGCACTTCAACCGGCACGATCTCTTCGTCAAACTTTCCGGAACGGGTCGCCTCGATGGCGCGTTCATGACTGCGCAGGGCGAACTCGTCGAGCACGTCCTTGGGCAAGTCGTATTTTTTCGCCATCATCTCGGCGCCACTGAACTGGCTGAATTCAACTCCGGGATAGCGATCCTGCATGGCGGGGCTCATATAGCTGCCCAGCCCGTTCTTCTGGTACAGCACGAATGTGCTGAACATCGGAACGCGGGTCATGCTTTCTACGCCGCCCGCAATGACCACATCCATATTGCCCGATTGCACTGCCTGGGCAGCGAAGTGCAGGGCCTGTTGCGAGGAGCCGCACTGGCGATCAAGCGAAGTGCCCGGTACCGACTCGGGCAAGCCGGAGGCGAGCACAGCATTGCGGGCGACGTTCATCGCCTGCTGACCGCCCTGGCTGACGCAACCGAGCACGACGTCGTCAATCAGCTCCGGGTCGCAACCTGTGCGTGCCACCAGTGCGCTGATGACTTGCGCGGCGAGATCGACGGGATGCCAGTTGGCGAGCTGTCCGCCACGGCGGCCGCCAGCGGTGCGTGCTGCAGCAACAATGTATGCTTCACTCATAATGGAATCCTGGGGAAGTTGTAGTTGCGGTCATTATCTGATTTTTTCCCGGCTTCGTTTGCTTGATCAACGTCATTCAGACTGGCTGTTGGTCAGCTGGTTCAGGCAGGATTGACAACATGGTAGCTTTAAAAGCGTATCATGCGCCGGGGCTCGCGCCATGTCAGCGATCATACGCATCGGTGCGGCAGAGTTCGTGTGCGCAGTGTTGCGCGGGCAGAAATAAAACTGATGTGTTGATGGCCAGGTACCAAACAGGTGTGACAGCAAGGGACAGTAGCAGCGCGGGTGGCTTGCAGGCGGACGTAGCAGCTGCCGATGCGCAGTTCATGCGGAGGGCGCTTGCCCTGGCCGGCATGGGTGCCGAGTGTGGTGAAGTCCCCGTTGGTGCTGTGGTGGTGCTCGACGGGGAAATTATCGGAGAAGGCTACAATGCCCCAATTTCACATCATGATCCGTCAGCCCATGCTGAAATTCTTGCGATGCGTGAGGCCGCACATCGCGTAGGCAATTACAGGCTGGCCGGCAGCAGTCTTTACGTCACCCTGGAGCCATGTGCGATGTGCGCCGGAGCGATGATGCATGCGCGCGTTTCGCGAGTCGTTTTTGGTGCCTCCGACCCGAAGACCGGGGCCTGCGGCAGTGTCGTCGACCTGTTTGCCGAGGCGCAACTCAACCACCACGCCGATGTTATCGGTGGCGTACTGGCTGATGAATGCGCGCAGGTCTTGCGCAGTTTCTTTCAAACACGGCGCTGACGTTGACATCGATTCTGATCAATATCGCCAGCCAGCAACTCGAATTGCGCACCGCCCACGAGGGCAGGGCGAAGATCTATCCGGTGTCGACGGCGAAAAACGGCGCTGGCGAGCGCAATGGCAGCTTCTGCACGCCGCGCGGACGCCACATCATCCGTGCCCGGATCGGGGCCGGGTGTCCCGCCAATACGGTATTTGTTGGCCGGCGCCCGACAGGCGAGGTGTATTCGCCGGAACTTGGCGCCCGGTTTCCGGGACGCGACTGGATCCTGACGCGCATTTTGTGGCTGTCAGGATGCCAGCCGGGCTTCAACCGGCTTGGTGATGTCGATACCATGCGCCGCTACATCTATATCCATGGCAGCCCGGACAGCGTCGAGATGGGGGCGCCTGGATCGATTGGCTGCATTCGCATGCGAAATGCCGACATCGTCGAGCTGTTCGACCTGGTGGAGCGCGGAACGCCGGTGGAGATTATCGAAGGCTGACCGACATTATCCGGCCGTGCTGAAGGCGACTTGCCGTCAGCCGGCTTCAAGTCACTTTATGTTGCATTACTGAGGAGAACAGCACGATGAGGTTGCAGGGCAAGGTTTCCATTATCACGGGCTCCGGTCGCGGCATTGGCCGTGCGACGGCGCTGAAGTTTGCTGCCGAAGGTGCCAGGGTGGTGGTGTGCGACCTGAACGAGGCGTCAGTGGATGCCGTCGTGACGGAAATCAAATCGGGGGGCGGGGAAGCTAACGGTTACGTCGTGGACGTCACTGATCGCGCCAGCATCGATGCCATGGTGGCGGCTGTGAAGGCAAGCTGGGGCCGCATCGACACGCTGGTGAACAATGCCGGCATCGTCCTCGATGCGCGCATGGTAAACATGACGGATGATCAGTTCGACAAGGTGATTGAAGTCAACCTCAAGGGAACCTACAACTGCGCGAAGTCGGTCATCGATACCATGCTGATGCAGCAATCGGGTGTGATTCTCAATGCCTCGTCCATCGTTGGCCTGTACGGTAACTTCGGCCAGACCAATTATGCCGCCAGCAAGTTTGGCGTAATCGGCATGGCCAAGACCTGGGCACGCGAATTCGGGCGCAAAGGCATTCGCGCTAACGCGGTCTGCCCCGGCATGATCGAAACGGAAATTATCAAAGGCATTCCCGACAAGGTGCTGAAAACCATGACCGACCGCGTGCCGATGGGGCGTCTGGGCAAGCCGGAGGAAATCGCCAACACCTATGCTTTCCTTGCCTCGGACGAGGCCAGTTTTATCAACGGGGTCGTAATCGAAGTCAGCGGCGGCGGGATGCTCTAGGCCGGGTGAGTGCCGTGCGGCGACTGGGCGAGGAGTGGCGGCAGCGTGACAGACGGTTGCGGTTTCCAGGATTTCTTCCGGTTCTCGGCCACAACCGTGGTGAATATCCCGCCACGGACATTGAATTGCGCGCTCAGGCGCATGAAACGAGGGCTCGTGGCCCTGACAAGGTCGTCGAGAATCTGATTGGTGACCGCTTCGTGAAACGCGCCCTTGTCCCGGTAGGACCAGATATACAGTTTCAGACTTTTCAACTCGACGCACTTGCGATCGGCGATGTAGTCCAGATACAAGGTCGCGAAATCCGGTTGCCCGGTTTTCGGGCACAGACAGGTAAACTCCGGAATCTGCATGCGAATCAGAAAATCGCGTTCGGGATTGGGGTTGGGAAACGTTTCGAGTTCGTTGGACGGTTTGCTTGGCATTTAATTGAAATTCGTCGTTCAGCTAAAATAACGCCCTTTCAAAAGTCAGGTTGCTCTGGTCTGGGCAGCGCCTGACTTTTCACGTATTCAAACCATTATAAGCACTTAAATCGGACGGCATTTGCGACTCACACACATCAAGCTCGCCGGCTTCAAATCGTTTGTTGATCCGGTCCACATCCCGGTTCCGGGGCAACTGGTCGGCGTCGTTGGCCCGAATGGCTGCGGCAAATCCAATGTCATCGACGCGGTGCGCTGGGTTCTTGGCGAATCCTCGGCCAAGCAACTGCGCGGCGAGAACATGCAGGACGTCATTTTCAACGGCTCGACCGAGCGCAAACCGGTTTCGCGGGCCAGTGTCGAACTGATTTTCGACAATAGTCTGGGCAAGGCGACCGGGCCATGGTCGCAATACTCCGAGATTTCGGTCAAACGCGTGCTCGAACGCAATGACGTCTCGTCTTACTACATAAACAATCAGCACGTGCGCAAACGCGACGTGTCCGATATTTTTCTCGGCACAGGTCTTGGCGGTCGCGGCTACGCCATCATCGAGCAGGGCATGATTTCCCGCATCATCGAAGCCCGGCCTGAAGACCTGCGCAGCTTCCTCGAGGAAGCGGCCGGTGTCTCGAAGTACCGGGAACGGCGGCGCGAAACGGAGCTGAGGCTGGAAGATACACGCGAGAACCTGCTGCGTGTCGAAGACATCCGGCAGGAGCTGGGTAAACAGCTCAGTCATCTGGAGACCCAGGCCGAGCAAGCGGCGCGATACCGGGAACTTGACAGTCAGGTCAAGATCACCCAGCAGACCTTGTGGATGACCAAGAAACGCGATGCGGCACGGCAGCGAGAGAAGATCCAGCGCGACATCGATGCCAATTCAGTCGAGCTGGAAGCGCGTACCGCGCAGATGCGGGCTGCCGAATCCGAGGCGGAAACCTTGCGCTCGGCGCACCATGACGCCTCCGACGAAGTGCATGCAGCCCAGGGGCATCTTTACGAATCCAATTCCGAAGTCGCGCGCCTGGAACAGCAAATCCAGCATCAGCGCGACACCCGGCAGCGGGCACAGCAACGGCTGGACGCCGCGCGCGGCCAACAGGACGAATTGCGTGCGAATCTGGAGAGCGCCGAGTCAGCCCTGGCGCAGAATCGCCATGATCTGGAAGAGGCACGTGCCGCGGTCGGTAGTCTCGCCGCATCGCTGACCAGTGCACAGGAAGGTTTGCCCGCGGCCGAGAGCCAATACCAGCTCGCGCGCGAACAGGCCGAAGAAGCGCAGAAGCAGCTTTCCCAGGCAGAGCAACAGCTGGAGGTGGAGCGAACGCGGCGTGCGCATACCGACCGCGTGCTGGCGCAACTGAGCGCTCGCAACGCCCGGCTGGAGGAGGAGCGCGACAAGCTGGAACTGCCCGAGCCGGCGGAACTGGTGCGTCTGGACCGGGAATTGTCGGACCTGACCCGGCAACTGGGCGAGCGCAGGGAAGCGCTGGCGCGGGACGAAGATCAGCTACCCGAACTCGAGCGCAGCCAGAACGAAGCTGAGGAGGCGGCCGAACTGGCGCAGCATCGGCTGAACCAGCTCGATGCCCGGCTCACGGCATTGCAACAGCTGCAGGAGCAGGTGTCGGCAGCCGGAGAAATGGAGCCGTGGCTGGAGCGCAATGGCCTGACAAACAACAGCCGGCTGTGGCAGGGCATCCGTATCCGCGAGGGATGGGAAGATGCGCTCGAATCGGTTCTCCGTGAGAAGCTCAATAGTATCTCGGTCGATGATTTGTCATCTATACGCACGCTTCTGGCGGATGCTCCACCGGCCAAGGTGTCGTTTCACCAGCTTTCCTCGCCAGTGGCGGCGCAGACAGAAAGCCGCCACGGGCTGGACCGGCTCGCTGATTACGTGACTTGTACCGATGAGACGCTGGCCGGAGTCCTGTCGAACTGGCTGACCGGTGTCTACGTGATCGATGATCCGGCAAGCGGTATCGAAGCGGCCCGTCGGCTAGGGCCCGGAGAGTTGCTGGTCAGTGCGCAGGGACATATTTTCAGCGCCGCCAGTGCCAGCCTGTATGCGCCAGACTCGGAAATTCATGGAATCCTGTCGCGTCAGCGGGAGATCGAATCGCTGTTTGAAGAGCGCAATGGCGCGGACCAGCGATTGCGCGGGGCGCGCGAGGCGGCGAGTTCAGCCGAAGCGGCCGTCAATGACGCCGAGGAACGCGTCGGGCGCACCCGCCGGGAAGTTACGGAACTGCAGGATATCCAGCACCAGCGCAAGGTCGATCATGTCCGGCTGACGCAATTGGCAGAACGCATTACCACGCGTGGATCGCAGATCATCGATGAGCTCGAGGAAATTGGCCAGGAAGTCGAGCGTGAAACCGCGCAGATGCGTGAAGCGGCAAGGACCGTGGAAGAATTGTCGCAACGCCTGGATCAACTTCGGGGCGGGGTCAGCGCGGCCCGCGAGGCGCTTGCCGCTGCCGATGGACGTTTGCGGGCGGCGCGTGAAGACGTCGAACGGGCTTCGAGATTACATCAGGAGCGTGTGTTTGATCAGAAAACTATAAATAATAAAATCAATGAATTAGAATACGAAATTCAGAAATTACATAAAGATCGGCTACGACTCGATGAAGACATCAGTCGGCTCAAGTTCGAGATTGACCAGGCAGACGACGCCTTGCTGCTAGAGCAACTGCAATCACGCCTCGATGCCAAGGCGGAGCGCGAGCAGGTGCTGGCGCGCAAGCGCGACGCACTGGAAGCAGTGGAGACGGCCTTGCGTGAAGGCGAGCAGTCGCGCTTGAAGATCGAACAAAGCCTGCAGCCGCTACGCGACCAGACCAGTGAGTTGCGCCTGAAGGAGCAGGAAGCCCGCATTGCCGAAGAGAATCTGACGCAACAACTGGCCGAATCGGGTGCCGATGAACAGGCGCTCGAAACAGAGCTCGAAAAAGGCGTGCGCGCGAGTCAGCTTCAGTCTGAGATCAGCCGACTCAACCAGGCGATCCAGGCCATCGGCGCGGTCAACCTGGCAGCGCTCGAAGAGCTGGCCACGGCGCGGGAACGCAAGTCTTATCTGGATGCACAGGCCGAAGACCTGCTCGAGGCGGTGACTACGCTGGAGAACGCGATCAGGCGCATCGACAGGGAAACACGCGAACGACTGCAGGAGACTTTCGATCAGGTCAACAGCAAATTCGCCGAGATGTTCCCGGCCCTGTTCGGGGGCGGAGAGGCAAAGTTGCTGCTGACCGGCGAAGAAATTCTCGATGCCGGCGTGCAGGTCATTGCGCGGCCCCCGGGAAAGCGCAATTCCTCCATTCACCTGCTCTCGGGTGGGGAGAAGGCACTCACAGCGCTGTCGCTGGTGTTCTCGATGTTCCACCTCAACCCGGCGCCGTTCTGCCTGCTCGATGAGGTGGACGCACCGCTCGACGACAACAACACGACCCGTTATTGTGACCTGGTCAAGAAAATGTCGGAATCGACCCAGTTCGTTTTTATTACGCACAACAAGATCACCATGGAAATCGCCGAGCAACTGATCGGCGTGACCATGCAGGAGCAGGGCGTCTCGCGTGTAGTGTCTGTGGATATTGACGAAGCCGTTCGGCTTCGCGAGGAGGCGGCCTAGGACAGCGCCGTCAATGTTAACCGGAACGTGATTGCCACCAGTGAGGAGTGTTCATGAGTGACTTGCAAATCGGGCTGCTGATCGTTGGCCTGATTGTCATTGGCAGTGTTATCGCATTCAACTGGTATCAGGAAAAGCAGTTCCGTCAACGTGCCGAGCGCGGATTCAAACGCCCGGAAGCCGATGCGTTGCTGTCCAGTGAGCAGTCCCGCGCAAGTGAGGCGGACAGTGCCGTGCGCGACCGGATCGATCCGCATCTTGGCGTGCAGATCGAAGACACTGCTCTCGACGACGCCGCGCTCGAAGACAGCGCGCTCAATGACGAAGTGCGCGTACAGGACGAAGCTGAGCCGCAGGCCGATAGTGATGCCCGCCCCGAAGGCGCGCCAGCAGGCCAGGACGAGAAAAAGGCCTCCCGGGACCAGGCTGCACCGGCGCGGGCGCCGGCTCCATCGGGAGCCAGTACGGTTCCGATGCCTGATCTGAAAATCAATTATGTCGCCGAGATCAGGGCGGGCGAAGTTCTGCCAACGAATACCATCCAGACGCTGGACGCCATGCTCAAGGCAATGGGGCGAAAGTGCCAGCTGTTCGGTTTCGACTACAACAAACAGGCATGGACGCCGGTGGCCGACGGCGAGCAGTGGTACACATCGATCAAGGTCTATGTGCAACTGGTCGATCGGGGTGGTGCCATCACCCGGGATCAGCTCGAAAACATAGTCGATCTGGTCAACGACCAGTCGAAGGAAGTGTCGGCGATTTGCGAAGCACCCGATGTGGATCAGGCAATGACCACGGCACTTGCACTGGATGATTTCTGTCTGGAAGTGGATATCATCGTCGGTTTGAGCGTTGCCGCCCGGCCGGGCCAGGTATTACACGGGACGCAGCTGCGCGCTCTGGCCGAATCAGCCGGTTTGCGGCTGGCTTCGACCGGCGTGTTCGTCATGCCGGACGCGCAAGGTGGCGCGTTGTTCACCATGGATAACCAGGAGTCGAAGCCGTTTCGGGCCGACGAACTGAAGAACCTGACAACACGCAGCGTCACGTTCCTGCTCGACGTGCCGCGAACCAGAGATGGCATCAGGGTATTCAACAAGATGGTGGCGGTAGGCAAGCAGTTCGCGGATTCCCTTGATGCCGTGTTGTGCGACGATAACCGTGCCATGCTCAACGATTCCGGGCTCGAGAAGATCCGCAATCAGCTCAGGTCGATCTACGAGACGATGGAACAGCGCGGGATACCTGCAGGAAGCGAGACCGCGCGACAACTGTTTTCCTGATGCCCGCTATTGCGTCCGATGTAGTCAAACGGGCAGAGCGGCTCCGCAAGCAAATCAGGCGGGCGAATTACGCATACTACGCCAAGGATGCGCCGGAAATATCCGACGCGCAGTACGACCGGCTGTTTCGCGAACTCGAGGAACTCGAGGCGAGCTATCCGGAGCTTGTCAGCGATGATTCACCGACCCAGAGGGTGGGCAGTGCGCCGTTGTCCGAGTTCGACAGCGTGCAACATGACTCGCCGATGCTTTCGCTCAACAATGCGTTTGACGAGGAAGAAATCAGCGCATTCGACCGGCGCATTCGTGAAACACTGGAACGCAGTGCTGAAATCGAATATGCGGTAGAGCCCAAATTCGACGGGCTGGCAGTGAGCCTGACCTATCAGGCGGGCGCGTTCGTACTTGGCGCCACTAGGGGTGACGGATACTCGGGCGAGGACGTCACCAGCAATCTGCGTACAGTGAGGGCGATTCCGTTACGCCTGCCCGCCCACGCGCCGGAAAAACTGGAAGTTCGCGGCGAGGTGCTGATGCTCAGGCGCGACTTTGAAAAGCTGAACGAAGAGCAGGTCGCGCGCGGCGAGAAGATTTTCGCAAACCCGCGCAATGCCGCGGCAGGTTCGTTGCGCCAGCTCGACTCCCGCATTACCGCGACCCGCCGCCTGGCGTTCTTCGCATACGGCATCGGTGTTGTGGAAGGCGGCAAGGTCCCGGACGGTAGACACAGCGAGCAGCTCGACTATCTGGAATCGGCGCTTTTTCCGGTTGCGATCCAGCGCGACGTGGTCAAAGGTGTGGCCGGATTGCTGCGCTATTACCGGAACATCGGTGAACAACGCACCTCGCTGCCATATGACATCGATGGCGTCGTCTATAAGGTCAATTCGCTGCGCGACCAGCGCGAACTGGGTTTCGTGGCCCGTGCTCCGCGCTTTGCAATCGCCCACAAGTTTCCGGCGCAGGAAGAGATTACTCAGCTGCTCGGTATTGATGTCCAAGTCGGCAGAACCGGTGCACTGACGCCGGTTGCGCGGCTGGAACCGGTCAAGGTCGGCGGTGTGACGGTGACCAATGCCACTTTGCATAACGAGGACGAAATTCGCCGAAAGGATGTTCACATCGGTGATTTCGTGATCGTGCGCCGTGCCGGTGACGTGATCCCGGAAGTGGTCGCAGTGGTCAAGCAACGGCGCCCGAAGAACGCGAAGCCGTTCGTGATGCCCAAAAACTGCCCGGTGTGCGACTCGAGCGTGGAACGACCCGAAGGCGAGGCGATCGCCCGCTGCACGGCTGGTCTGTTTTGTCCGGCGCAGCGGAAACAGGCGCTGTGGCACTTTGCCTCGAGACTGGCCATGGATATCGAGGGGTTGGGCGAGAAACTCATCGATCAACTGGTCGACAAGGGGCTGATCGAGGGTCCGGACGATCTGTATGAGCTGAGTGTGGAAGTCCTGACCGGACTGGAACGCATGGGCGAGAAATCAGCGACCAATGTCGTCGAGGCGATTGCGGCGAGCAAGGACACGAGCCTGGAACGGTTTATTTACGCGCTCGGCATACGCAATGTCGGAGAGCAGACAGCGAGGGATCTCGCCGCGTATTTCGGAGATCTGCAGCCGTTGATGCAAGCCGACGAAGAAACGTTGCAAAGCGTGGCAGATGTCGGCCCTGTGGTTGCTGGCAGTATCTTCCGCTTCTTCCGTGAACCGCATAATGTGAAGGTCATCAAGAACCTGGTTTCCCGGGGAGTGCACTGGAAGACCGGGCGCCGGAGTGCGCCTGCAAGCACTTCGCTATCCGGCAAGACGTTCGTGCTCACCGGCACGCTTGCAGACATGACGCGTGAAGAGGCGAAGCAGCGCATCGAATCCTGCGGCGGCAAGGTTACCGGCAGCGTGTCAAGGAAAACCGATTATGTCGTAGTCGGTGAGAATCCAGGAAGCAAGCTCGACAAGGCGCAGCAACTCGGCATCACTGTTCTTGATGAGCCCGCATTGTTAGAATTGCTCGAAGAATAGAATAAGGGAGCGAACAGTTGAGTCGAGTCACCAAAGCAGTATTTCCTGTCGCGGGCCTGGGGACGCGGTTTCTTCCTGTCACCAAGGCGATAGCCAAGGAGATGCTTCCGATTGTCGACAAGCCGCTGGTGCAGTTTGCAGTCGAGGAAGCAGTCAATGCCGGGATCACGGACATGATCTTCGTCACCGGCAGAACCAAACGCGCGATTGAAGATCATTTCGACAAGGCCTACGAGTTGGAGATGGAACTCGAGCTTCGTGGCAAGACCGAGTTGCTCGAAATTGCACGCGAAGTCATTCCATCACACATCAATTGCATTTATGTGCGCCAGCCCGAAGCGCTCGGGCTGGGCCACGCGGTGTTGTGCGCACGCCCTGTTGTGGGCCATGAGCCATTTGCAGTGGTGCTTGCTGATGACATGATCGACTCATCGCCCGGCGCACTGAAGGAAATGGTCGACGTTTACGAACGTGAGAAATGTTCTGTTATCGCCGTGGAGAATGTTGCGCGTGAAGAGACGTCCTCCTACGGCATCGTCGACTGTGGCGATGCAAGCGGAGACGAACGGCCGATCAAGGCCATCGTAGAAAAGCCCGATCCCTCGGTTGCCCCATCGACGCTCGCTGTGGTGGGGCGCTACCTTCTGACAGGTGACATTTTCGACGAACTCGAAAGCGTTGAAAAGGGCGCTGGCGGGGAAATACAGCTCACCGATGCGATCGCGGCCCTGATCAAGAAACAGCCCGCGCTGGCATATGCGTTCAGTGGCACGCGTTATGACTGCGGATCGAAACTGGGGTATTTGCAGGCCAATGTCCGGCTGGGCTTGCGCCATCCCGAAATCGGCCTCCAGTTCCGCGAGTTTCTGCAGTCGCTGCGGAACGAGCGCTAGACGCAAATGCTGGACGCATCGCGCAGCTGGCGTCTGCTCGAGGAGGCCGATCTCGTCTGCGACGAGCAAGCAGTGGATGCGGCGGTCAACCGGGTCGCTGACGAAATAACGCATGCGATACGCGACACCGTGCCCCTGGTGCTCAGTGTAATGGGCGGTGGCGTCGTTTTCTCGGGCCAGCTTTTGCCGAGACTGCGTTTCCCGCTGGAATTCGACTATATCCATGTCACGCGCTACCGTGGTACCACCAAGGGCGGGTCGCTGGAGTGGGTCGTCAAACCTCGTACCAGTGTGAACGGACGCGTCGTACTGGTCATCGACGACATACTCGATGAGGGCCATACGTTGGCAGAAATCAAGGGATGGCTATTGAAGAACGGTGCCAGCGCTGTCTACACCACCGTAATGGCTGACAAGCAAATCGAGGCCGAGAAGCCGGTGAAGGCGGACTTCGTTGGAGTTGCGGTGCCGGACCGTTACGTATTCGGGTTCGGCATGGACGTGCGCGATGCGTGGCGTAACCTGCCCGCCATCTACGCGCTCAAGGAATAGGTTCCAAACGAACGCCTCTCAAGTCAGCAGCGCCGGAAACCGCGCGTTGAGGTAACAGCATCCGGGGACAACATATGATCGGAATTATTGGCGGCAGCGGCCTGACCCAGCTGTCGAACCTGGAAATCACTCGCCGCGAAGTGGTTCGCACTCCTTACGGTGAACCTTCCGGGGCGTTGACCTTCGGTTCGCTCAACGGCCACGAAGTTGTTTTTATCGCCCGGCATGGTTACGGGCATACCATTCCGCCACATACGGTGAACTATCGGGCCAACATATGGGCAATCCACGCCCAGGGAGTTTCGGGGCTGGTGTCGGTCGCTGCCGTTGGGGGAATTCGCCCGGATTTCGTACCCGGTGCGCTGGCAATTCCGGACCAGATTATCGATTACACCTACGGCCGCATGCATTCGTTTTTCGACAGCACCGAGCAGCCGGTTACGCACGTCGATTTTACGCACCCTTATTGCCGTGAACTGCGCGACGCATTGCTCACCGCCGCCGCTGACTGTGCCATTCCGGTGATTGACTCGGGGGTCTATGCGGCGACCCAGGGGCCACGGCTGGAAACCGCGGCCGAGATCAACAGGATGGAGCGCGACGGTGCCGACATGGTCGGCATGACAGGTATGCCGGAGGCGGCGCTGGCACGCGAAATGGGCCTGTGTTACGCAAGTATCGCCGTGGTGGCCAACTGGGCTGCCGGGCGCGCTGACAGCGCCGAAGCGGTCGACCTCGATATCGTTCGCGGTGTGCTCGACGAGGCAATGGTTAAAGTGCGAAGACTTCTTGCCAAGCTGGTGGACAGTCATGCCGATTAGGCCGGTGCTGCGCATGGGCGATCCGCTGTTGCTGCAGCAGGCAAAGCCGGTAGAAGAATTTAACACCCTGCAACTGCATACGCTGATCGGCGACATGCAGGACACGATGAAGGCGAAGCAGGGTGCTGGCATTGCGGCACCACAGATCGGCGTTTCACTGCAGGTTGTTATTTTCGGTAGCGAGGCGACGCCGCGTTATCCGGATGCGCCCGCCGTGCCGTTCACGGTGCTGGTGAATCCGCTTATCGAACCGCTCACCGAAGATATGGAAGATGGATGGGAAGGGTGTTTGTCCGTTCCGGGCATGCGCGGGGTCGTACCACGCTGCACCCGCATCCGTTATCGTGGATTTGACCCGCTCGGCAACCCGATAGACAGGCAAGTCGACGGATTTCATGCGCGTGTTGTCCAGCATGAATGTGATCATCTGTCGGGGATTCTGTATCCGATGCGCATACGTGACTTGCGCCTTTTCGGTTTCAACGCGGAGTTGTTTCCCGATCAGGATTTCCCAGACGAAACCTGAGTCGCTTCGTCTGCCTCAATTGCCGGGCTGCAGTTCGCGCACCAGCTCTGATTCGAGACGCACCACAGCGCGCGCATCTTTCAGGACCTCCCCTTGAACCAGCAGGGTGTCTTCGGCGCGTTCTCCCAGCGTATTGATCTTCGCGTTATAGATACTGACGTGGTATTTCGCCAGCACCAGGGCAATACGATAGAGCAGGCCAGGGCGGTCACCGGCAACGATGTTCAGATAATAGAAGCGGGCGCGGTCATCGGCGCGGATGTTCACTGACGGTGAAATCGGGAAGTTCTTGAGTTGGCGTGATACCCGCCCCTTCACCGGCGCCGGCATGTCCGGTTGCTTGAGCGATTCCGGTAGCACGTGCTCGACATAGCGAATCATGTCGCGGTAGTGCACGTCCATGCGCGCGGTCGTCATCACCTGGAAGGTGTCCAGTACGTAATTGTGTCGCGTCGTGTAGATTTTCGCTTCGACAATGTCGAAATCGGTCTTCTCGAAGAATCCACAAATGCGGGCAAACATCAGATTTTCGTCAGGCGCGTAAATCATCACCTGCAAGCCTTCGCCAACAGGTGACAAACGTGCCTTGACGATTGGAATCGGTGATTCCGAGCGGTAGTTCAGCGTTCTGGTATGCCAGACGATCTCCTGCTCGTCATGGCGCAGGAAATAACTGTCGTCGAGCTGCTTCCAGAACGCTTCATGGGAATCGTCAGGAATGGCATAGGCGCGTAGCCTGGCGAGAACGCGTTCGTGTTTGGATGCCAGTAGCCTGTCGCTGGATACCGCGCCATGCGAAATGTAGCGGCGCGTGGCCATAAACAGTTCTTCGAGCAATTTCGCCTTCCAGGCGTTCCAGACTTTCGGGCTGGTGCCGCGTATGTCGGCTACCGTGAGCAGGTAAAGCGCAACGAGATTGCGGTCGTTCTGCACTTCCTGCGCGAACGTCGCGATGACTGCCGGATCGGACAGATCATGTTTTTGCGCAACCGCGGACATGTACAGGTGTTTCTCGACCAGCCATGAAACGAGTTTGCCATCCGCCTCATCAATGCCATGGCGCTTGCAAAAGCGCTCGGCGTCTTCCATGCCAAGAAGGGAATGATCGCCGCCTCGCCCTTTGGCGATGTCGTGATACAAGCCGGCTATGTAGAGCAGTTCGGGCTTGTCGAACTCCGAGATCAGGCGGCTGCACAACGGATACTCATGCGCCATTTCCGGAACTGCGAAGCGTCGCAGATTGCGCACGACCATCAGGATATGTTCGTCGACCGTGTAGACGTGGAACAGATCATGTTGCATCTGCCCCACGATGCGCCCGAATTCGGGCAAGTAGCGCCCAAGCACATCAAACTGATTCATCCGGCGCAGGGTATGGGTGATCCCGGTCGGTTGCCTGAGAATTTCCATGAACTTCTTGCGATTCTTGCTGCTGCGCCGGAAGTTTGCATCGATCAGCGAGCGCGCGTGCCACAATGCGCGCATTGTTCCCACTGACAGGCCCTTGACCGCGGGGTGTATTTGCCAGAGCAGGAAGACATCGAGAATCGCTGACGGATGGCGCTGAAAGATGCCCGGACCGCGCGTTTCTATCATCTCACCGCGAATCTGGAAATGCTCATCGAGGATGGTGGGCTTGCCGGCGTCCTTGGGAAAAATGCGGCTGCGCAGGTTCTGCAGAATGATGGTATTGAGCAGCGTTACCGATTTTGCTGTGGTGAAAAACTCCTGCATCAACTGTTCGCTGGCACGCTTGGCGGGCGTGTTCTTAAAGCCGTATTCGGACGCAAGTGCACTCTGATAGTCGAACAGCAGGCGGTCTTCCCTGCGTCCGGCGAGATAGTGGAGGCGAATTCGCAACTTTGCCAGCGAGCGTTCGTTGCGACGCAGCTGGCGTGCTT
>JASFUE010000032.1:0-17276 GCA_050050435.1 Burkholderiales bacterium
CATCCCTGCGCCGTTGCTCGACAGGATGGAAGTAATTCGCCTTTCAGGCTACACGGAAGACGAAAAGGTCAACATCGCCATGCGCTATCTGCTTCCCAAGCAGATGAAGAACAACGGCCTTAAGGATAATGAAGTGGTTGTGTCCGAGAGCGCCGTGCGCGATATCGTTCGTTACTACACGCGTGAAGCAGGTGTACGTTCGCTGGAGCGCGAAATTTCCAAGATTTGCCGCAAGGTGGTCAAGTCACTGCTGGTGAAGAAGCGCGAAAGCCGCGTTTCCGTTTCGACGCGCAATCTGGACAAATACCTCGGTGTGCGTCGTTACACATACGGCATCGCTGAAAAGACCAATCAGGTTGGCCAGGTGACCGGTCTGGCGTGGACGGAAGTCGGCGGCGAACTGCTCACGGTGGAAGCGATCGTGATGCCAGGCAAGGGCAGGATTCAACGCACGGGTTCACTTGGTGATGTAATGAAAGAGTCAGTCGAGGCGGCGCGTTCGGTGGTTCGGGCGAGGACAGGCAAACTCGGCATCAGGGACGATGCTTTCGAAAAGAACGACATTCACGTACACGTGCCGGAAGGTGCGACGCCGAAAGACGGACCTTCTGCCGGTATTGCGATGACAACGGCATTGGTATCGGCGCTTACCGATATACCTGTGCGCGCTGACGTGGCAATGACCGGAGAGATTACCTTGCGCGGTGAAGTGCTGGCGATCGGTGGTCTGAAAGAAAAACTGCTTGCCGCGCACCGTGGCGGGATCAAGACGGTGCTCATACCCGAAGAAAACACCAAGGACCTCGTCGAGATTCCGGATAACATCAAGAATCGGCTGGACATTCATCCGGTCAAGTGGATCGATCAGGTTTTCGAGCTGGCTTTGGAGCGGCAACCTGAAGCGCTAAGCGACGAAAAAGAGGAGTCTGTTGCTATTCCGCAAATTGAATCCACTTCGGACGCAAGCAATCAAATCAAGCACTGACATTGCCACGCAAGTCAGTATATGATTGCAACGGCAGCGCTTCGGCGCTGCCTTTTGTTTAGGGAGTGGAGATTGCTTGACACTGCGATTTTTCAATTGATATAAGTCTTTTCGGGGGCACAATAAACAACTCCATTCTCTCCAGGTTCATTTACCTTACCTCGCCATTTTTTCAATCTCCCGTTAACGAAATAACGAAAGGGGACCCGCGTGAACAAAACTGAATTGATCGAGTCGATTGCGCAAGCAGCCGATATTTCCAAAGCGGCAGCAGAGCGCGCTCTTGATGGCACGGTCGCGGCCATTACTTCATCACTCAAACAAGGTGACATGGTGACGCTGGTCGGGTTCGGCACCTTCCATGTGGGCGAGCGTGCCGCCCGTAGCGGCCGTAACCCCCGGACCGGTGAAACCATCGAAATCAAGGCCTCCAGAGTGCCCAAGTTTCGTGCTGGAAAAGCGCTAAAGGATGCAGTAAACTAGCGCGCTTTCCGAATTGGGGGGTGCGGGGCGGCCCTGGGAAGCGACGGGGAAGCCCGGCCTGGAACGAGGGGATCGCATCCCGCAAAACGCCGAACGGGTGCTTAGCTCAGTTGGTAGAGCGTCGCCCTTACAAGGCGAATGTCGGGAGTTCGAGCCTCTCAGCACCCACCATAGCATTCAGGAGTGGTAGTTCAGTTGGTTAGAATACCGGCCTGTCACGCCGGGGGTCGCGGGTTCGAGTCCCGTCCACTCCGCCAGACCCAGAGAAGGCGAACGAGAGTTCGCCTTTTTTGTTGTTACACAGTTGAGGGATTGGTTCGTTTGAATCGGCTCGCGTTTTGTCGATTCATTCTAGGTCGGTTCAATCCGTATTGGTTCAATCTATACTGGATAAAACGATGTTCGATTGGATAACCAAGAATAGGCTCGTTGTTTACGTCGTCCTCGGGCTGATCATTCTGACCTTCGCGTTTTTCGGGGTCGATGCGTATTTCCGCGGCGGCGGCGGGGCGAACGAGGTCGCCAAGGTCGATGGCTCCGTCATTTCGGTGCAGGAATTTAGCCGTAGCGTCAGGCAAGCCCAGGACAGGATGCGCCAGTCGTCACAGCAGAGCCAGGAACTGAGCGCCTATCTGAACTCGCCCGAATTCAGAAAAGCGGTATTGGACGATCTGATCCAGCAGCGAATTCTGCTCCAGTACGCCGCCGCGTCCAACATGGTTGTCTCGCCCGGCGAACTTCGCTCGGTCATTGGAAGCGTGCAGGCTTTCTACGATGATCAGGGCCGCTTCTCGGCCGAGCGCTACGAACAACTGCTCAGAGCGCAAAACATGACGCCGGCAGCGTTCGAATCGCAGATACAACACGACCTCATACTCGGCAGAATCCGCGATTCCGTTGGTGGGACAGCTTTCATTCCGGAGGAGGTTGCGGAGCGTCTGGTCCGCTTGCGCGAGCAGCGCCGTGAGGTCAGCCAGTTGTTGATTTCACCCTCGGCCTACCGCGACAAGATCGAGGTTTCGGAGGAGGACGCGAAAGCGTATTTTGAGGAAAACAAGTCGTTGTTCCGCATACCGGAGCGGGCCAAAGTCGAGTACCTCGTACTGACGCCCGAGGTCGCTGCGGCCAACGTCAAGGTGTCCGACGAAGAACTCAGGAAACGGTATGAGGAGCGGATCAGCGAATTCCAGACCCCCGAGGAGCGGCGGGCCAGCCACATTCTGATTTCCGTGCCCGCTGATGCCACTGAGGAACAGACGGCAGAGGCAAAAGCCAGGGCCGACAAGATCTATCAGGAACTGCAAGCATCTCCCGGGCGCTTTGCGGAACTGGCGCGAGCCAATTCGGATGATCCGGGCTCGGCGGAACAAGGCGGCGATCTCGGATTCTTTCAGCGCGGCTTCATGGTCAAGGAGTTCGAGGATGCGGCGTTCTCGCTGCCGAAAGGCCAGATAAGCGCGCCGGTCAAAACCCAGTATGGCTATCACATCATTCGTGTCGACGACATCAAGGCAGTCAAGACCACGCCGTTCGAACAGGTCAGGGAACAGATACTCAAGGAGCTGCGCGAGCAAAGGATTCAGGACGCTTATGTCGACGCTGCCCAGACCTTTAGCGATATGGTCTACACCGAATACGACAGTCTCAAACCGACCGCAGAAGCGCTCAACCTGACCATCCAGAAAAGTGACTGGGTCAGTCCGGCAAGCGGTGGCATGAACCCGCTGATGAACAATCCGGATCTGCTCGAGGCGATATTCTCGACGGAGTCTCTGGAAGATCATCACAATACCCAGGCCATCGAAGTCCAGCCGAACACGCTGGTCTCGGCGCGCGTCGTCGAGCACTCGGCAGCGACCGATATGCCGTTTGAAGACGTTTCCTCCGACATCGTGGAATTTCTCAAGAGCCAGCGGGCAATCGAGAAAGCGAAAGAAGAGGGCGAAGCAATGCTCGAAAAGCTGAAAAGTGGCGAGCGCATCAAGGGGCTCGACTGGTCCAAGCCCGGTTTCGTTTCCTTGCAGCAACGGCAGGGGTTGCACACGGAAGGAGTGAGAGCGGTTTTCAGCACCGATACTTCGCAATTGCCGAGCTATGCCGGACTCAGTGTCGAAGACGGTCGCTATGTGATTTACCGGATCTCGAAGGTCGAGAACGTCGAATCGGTCTCACCCGATCAATTGCAGACTGCTCGCAGGCAACTGGCGCAGATGGCACAGCAGGAGCAGTACCTGAGCTTCCTCAGGAGCATGCGCGACCGCACCAAGGTGGAGGTCAGGGAAGACCGGATCAACCCGGAACAACCCTGACGTTCTACTGCTGGTTGGTGTCCCGGGATTTGCACGCCCGGGGCGGGGCTACCGGTTTGTTCAGTACCAGTTCGGCTAAAACCGGTGCGCGAGTGCCGCGGCCGGGCGCTGCTAGCTACCCCTGGCGAGGCATTCGGAATTACCCGGCCTCGTCTTCGAACGGCGCTGCGCCCGCGATATTGAAACCGGCGTCGACGTAGGTGACTTCCCCAGTCATGCCGCTGGCCAGATTGCTTAACAGGAAGGCGGCCACGTTGCCGACTTCATCTGTGGTCACATTGCGCCGGAGCGGCGACAGTTTTTCGCTGAACGCCAGCAACTTGCCAAAATTGCCAATGCCGGCGGCCGCGAGTGTCTTGATCGGTCCAGCCGATATTGCGTTTACCCGGATACCGCGCGGGCCAAGGCTTTGTGACAGGTAGCGCACATTCGCTTCAAGGCTGGCTTTGGCCGGCCCCATCACGTTATAGCTGGGAAAGGCGCGCTCGGCACCGAGGTAGGTCAGTGTCACGAGGCTGGCCTGACGGCCTTGCATCATCGGCAGTGCTGCCTTGGCGAGGGCCGCGAGGCTGTAGGAACTGATGTCGTGCGCTATGCGAAACGCTTCCCTGCTGATTGAATCGACGTAGTCGCCAGCGAGTGCTTCGCGCGGAGCAAATGCGATCGAATGGACCAACCCGTCGAGACCGTCCCACTTCTCACCCAATGTCGCGAACAATCCGTCGATTTCCTGATCATCCGCGACATCGCACGGCAGAACCAGATCGCTGTCGAAATCGGCAGCAAGCTGAACCACGCGATCGCGGATCTTGTCGCCACCAGCGTAGCTGAAAGCCAGTTGTGCGCCTTCACGCTTCGCCGCCCCGGCGATTCCGTACGCTATCGAACGGTTACTGAGCAACCCCGTAATCAGGATTTTTTTGCTGTCGAGAAAGCCCATGATTACTCCTGCCATTGAAAGCGCGAATTATAACGAACGCAGGCCGGTGAATCGTATCGGGACGATGAGCCATGATCAAAAGCCGGGTTAGACTTGCGTCCATGGGCATATTCCAACGCACAATCGTCGCTGCGCTGCCATTGATGATGTTGTTTGGCGGGTGCGGGCAAGGCGCATTGAATAACCCGTACCCGGCAGATGAACACGGCCAAAACATCATGTACTCGGCGTTTCGGGAGCGCCCGAAGCATCTTGATCCGGTGCAATCGTACTTCGAGAATGAAATTCGTTTCACCGCCCAGATCTACATGCCGCCGTTGCAATATCACTACCTGAAGCGTCCCTATCAACTGGTGCCTTTTGGCGCTGCCTCGATGCCGACAGTCAGCTACTTCGACGCAAACGGGGCGAAGTTGTCGGCGCAGGCACCGTCTTCTACCGTTGCCTACAGCCGCTATGAAATTACCATCCGCCCCGGGGTGCGTTATCAGCCGCATCCGGCGTTTGCGCTCGATGCCAATGGCAAGCCGCGCTACATTGGTCTGAGCGAGGCCGAGTTGTTGCAATACCAGAACCTGTCGGACTTCAGCGAGATTGGCACACGGGAACTGGTCGCGGCTGACTATGCCTACCAGATCAAGCGGCTCGCCCATCCGCATCTGCATTCGCCAATATTCGGCCTGATGAAGGGGTACATCATCGGGCTCGATGGCTATTCCGACCAACTCGAGGCATTTTCCCAGACTGTTTCCAAAGACAGCTATCTCGATCTGGATCGATTTGACATCGACGGTGTCAGGGTGATCGACCGGTATCGTTATTCAATCGATATCCATGGCAAATATCCGCAGTTTCTCTACTGGCTGGCGATGCCGTTTTTCAGCCCGGTGCCACCGGAGGCCGAACGCTTCTACCGTCAGCCGGGCATGCCCGCCAACATATCGCTGGACTGGTATCCGGTGGGAACCGGCCCGTACATGCTCAGCGTGAACGATCCCAACCGCATGATGGTTCTCGAGCGCAATCCAAACTTTTCCGCAGAGCCCTATCCGCAAGCGGGTGAACCGGGTGACCGGGCGCAGGGACTACTGGCCGATTCGGGCAGGCCGATGCCCTTCATCGACAAGGTCGTATATACACTGGAGAAGGAGAGCATTCCGTACTGGAACAAATTCCTCCAGGGTTATTACGATATGTCCGAAATCAGTTCGGACAGCTTTGATCAGACCATTTCCGTGGGAGCCAACGGCGACGTCGAACTGACCGATGACATTCGCGAGCGCGGCATCAAACTCTATACGTCGATTTCGGCGTCGACAATCTATCTTGGTTTCAACATGCTCGATCCGGTCATTGGCGGCCTCGACGAGCGCGGGCGCAAACTCAGGCAGGCCGTATCCATCGCCGTAGACATGGAGGAGCTGATTTCGATATTTCGCAACGGTCGCGGCATCGTGGCGCAAAGCCCGCTGCCACCCGGAATCTATGGTTACCGCGGTGGCGAAGCGGGCATCGACCCCTATGTTTATGACTGGGTGGACGGGCAGGCGCAACGCAAGCCGGTCGAGTACGCGCGGCAATTGCTCGCGCAAGCCGGTTACCCGAATGGTATCGATGCTACAACCGGCAAACCGCTCACGCTCTATCTCGATACGACGCTGATCGGTCCCGAAGCAAAGTCGCGAGCTGACTGGTTTACCAAACAGTTGCGCAAGAT
This sequence comes from Burkholderiales bacterium, assembly GCA_050050435.1. Taxonomy (GTDB): domain Bacteria; phylum Pseudomonadota; class Gammaproteobacteria; order Burkholderiales; family Eutrophovitaceae; genus SG8-40. The sequence goes on from JASFUE010000032.1 coordinate 6,435, forward strand.
CGACATACAGCTCGTCGTCAGGGCGACAGATCTGAACCGCTTCCAGGACAAGTTACGCAACGGAACCGCCCAGCTTTATGTTCTCGGGTGGAATGCAGACTATCCGGATCCGGAAAACTTCATGTTCCTGTTGCATGGCCCGCAATCACGTGCGCGTGGCAGTGGTGAGAATGCCTCGAATTATGCGAATCCCGAATTCGACCGGCTGTTCGAGCAAATGCGCAACATGGAAAACGGGCCACAGCGCCTCGAAATTATCGGTCGCATGGTGAGGATCCTGCAGCGTGACGCGCCATGGGCGTTTGGTTTTCACCCGGCCGATTATGATCTGGCGCATGGCTGGGTGCACAATCTGAAGCCAAACACCATGGCAAACAACGAATTGAAATACCAGCGTATCGATCCTGCCCTTCGCGAAAAACAGAGGGATCAGTGGAACCGGCCCGTATACGCACCACTGGTCATTCTGGTGTTGCTCGTGCTCGGTGGTATCTCGCCCGCAGTCGTCGCCTGGCGCATACGTGAAAGAGCCAAGGCAAGAGTGGAGCGATCCGGATGACAACTTATCTGATCCGCCGAATTCTCTATGCCGTGCCGATTCTGATTGGCGTGAATCTGATCACGTTCGCCCTGTTTTTTTTCGTCAACAGCCCCGATGACATGGCGCGGGTGGCGCTGGGGGGCAAGCGAGTCACCGACGAAGCGGTCGAGCGCTGGAAACATGACAAGGGCTATGACAAGCCGCATTTCTACAATGCCGCGCAACAGGGCAGTGCCAGATTTACCGATACCATCTTCTTTACCAAATCGGCGAGTATGTTCAGGCTGGATTTCGGCGTGGCCGACGACGGACGTGACATTGGTAACGAGATCCGCACCCGCATGTGGCCAAGTCTCGCGATCGCGCTGCCGACTTTTGTCGTCGGGCTCGCTTTCTACATCACGTTTGCACTGGTGCTCGCGTTCTTCCGTTCGAGCTACGTGGATTTCTCCGGGGTTGTGGCCTGTGTCGTCGCCATGTCGATCTCCAGCCTGTTTTACATTATCGGAGGACAATACCTGATCAGCAAACTGTGGCACCTGGTGCCGATTTCCGGCTTCGATGGCGGTGTCGATGCGCTGAAGTTTCTGATACTGCCGGTGGCCATCGGCATCGTCAGCAGTATCGGTGCGAACACGCGCTGGTACCGCACCATATTCATCGAGGAAATCAACAAGGACTATGTGCGCACGGCGCGCGCCAAGGGGCTGTCGGAAGCGCGCATCCTGTTCCGGCATGTCCTGCACAACGCAATGATTCCGATCCTCACCGGAGTCGTGGTGATTATCCCGAGCCTGTTCCTGGGCAGCCTGATCATGGAATCGTTCTTCTCCATTCCCGGTCTCGGCAGCTACACTATTGAGGCAATCAACAACCAGGACTACTCGATCGTGCGGGCGATGGTATTCCTCGGTTCGGTTCTGTACATCGTGGGATTGATGCTGACTGATGTTGCCTACACGCTGGTCGATCCCAGGGTGAGGCTGGACTGATGCCATTCAGGCCCGTACTCCTGTGGACCGACGACTTGCTGTTTCTGCTGATCGGGGCGGCGATCGCACTGTGGTTTCACATGCGCTCGCGCCCCCATTTACTGCAGCCCTGGCGTAACCTCGTGCGCAGCAAGCAGGCAATGATGGCGTCGGTCTTCCTGGGATTCTTCCTGGTGGTCGGTGTGCTCGACTCGATGCATTTCCGGCCGCGACTTGCGCAACCGGATGCCGCCGAGCAAAGCCGCTACGCGGCGCAGACGCTGAGCGTGCTCGACGTCATTCTCGGCCCGCTGCGAACGCAAACGGAAAAGACCTATTCGGCGCCACTGGCCACACACCTGTTTGCCAAGGAAACGGTGGAATCCTCCGCGGGCGCCGGCGTGCGTGTCTATCCCCGGCTGGTTTATGGCGGCGCGCATCTGCGCGACACAAAGAGCGACTGGCTCCCCGACGTGCTGAGAAAAACCGTTGCCGGGCTCGGGGTGGCAGCAATCATCTGGAACCTGCTTGCCGTTGCACTCGTTGCCGCACTGGCGCGGCGCACGCGCCGCGGTGCCGGCGAAGTCTGGCGATCGATCTGGGGCGAGCGCGAACCGGTTCCGTGGCGGACTATTCTGATCAGCGCCGGTGTGCTCATTCTAGTGTTGTCACCGATGCTGGTTTTGTCTGGCAGCTACCACGTACTGGGCACGGACAAGGTTGGCCAGGACGTGTTCTATCTGACGCTGAAAAGCATTCGTACCGGCTTGCTGATCGCCACGCTCGCCACTCTGGTCATGCTGCCACTGGCGACCGCGCTCGGCATCATGGCGGGCTATTTCGGCGGATGGATCGATGACGTTATCCAGTACATCTACACCACGCTGAACTCTATCCCGGCTGTGCTCCTGATCGCTGCCTCGGTACTGATGATCCAGGTCTATATGGGTACTCATCCTGAATTGTTCGACACCATCGAACAGCGTCAGGATCTGAGGCTGCTGTTTCTGTGCCTGATTCTCGGTGTGACCAGCTGGACCGGATTGTGCCGGTTGCTGCGCGGCGAGGCGCTCAAGCTCAGGGAACAGGATTACGTCCAGGCCGCCCATGCTTTCGGTGTTTCTCACGCCCGGGTGATCACGCGCCACATTCTCCCCAACGTGATGCACATCGTCGTGATTGCCGTGGTCATGGATTTTTCGGTACTGGTGCTGGCCGAAGCCGTGCTTTCGTACGTCGGTGTTGGTGTTGATCCGACCATGAACAGCTTTGGCAACATGATCAATGCGGCACGGCTGGAAATGGCGCGCGAGCCGATGGTGTGGTGGTCACTGGCGTCGGCCTTTGCGTTCATGCTGGTCATGGTGTTGTCGGCCAACCTGTTTGCCGACGCACTGCGTGATGCATTTGATCCACGAATCTCGGCGGCCTCGAGGCAAAAGACATGAGCTGGCATTGCTTGCGCCATTTCGAGGTTGCTTGCGCTGAACGGATACTGCGCTGATGGCCGATTCACTGCTCGAAGTGCGTAATCTCACTACCTGGCTGGCCGCCGATGAAGCACCGGTGCGTGCTGTTGACGGAGTCAGCATGACGATCAACCGTGGCGAGACCTACGCGCTGGTTGGCGAGTCCGGCTGCGGCAAATCCATGACGGCGCTATCGATTGCCCGCCTGCTGCCCGGCAACGCCGCAGTGCGATCGGGCAGTGTTCACCTTGGGGGCACGGAGCTGCTCGATCTGGCAGAAGCGTCGATGCGCGAAGTGCGCGGCCGGCGCATCGGCATGATATTTCAGGAGCCGGGCACCAGTCTGAATCCGGTGTTGACCGTCGCGGCCCAGATCGGCGAAGTGATCCGGCGCCATACCTCATTGCGCGGCGATCAGGTTCACGATCGATGTATCGAGCTGCTCGACTCGGTTGGCATACCGGACGCGCAGCGGCGGCTCGGCGAGTTTCCATTTCAGTTATCGGGAGGCCTCAAGCAAAGGGTCATGATCGCTGCGGCACTGGCCTGCGATCCGGAGTTGCTGATCGCTGACGAACCGACCACTGCGCTCGACGTCACCATACAGGCACAGGTAATCGGCTTGCTCAAACGGCTGCAGGCCGAGCGCGAAATGTCGATCCTGTTGATATCGCACGATCTGGCAGTCGTATCGCAAATCGCCCACAAGGTCGGCATCATGTACGCGGGCCAGATTGTCGAACAGGCAACGCGCCAGCAATTCTTCAAGCACCCGGCGCATCCGTACGCGCGCAAGCTGTTCCAGTCGTTGCCGGGCCGGGTCGCGGGAGAACAGGGTCTGGCTGTGATCCCGGGCACCGTACCGGCCATGACGCGGGTGTTTGGCGGCTGCCGGTTTGCCGAGCGTTGCGATCAACGCAAATCGGTTTGCGACTCGCGTCCGCCACCATGGGCGCAACTCGATTCGCAACACCAGGTGCGCTGTGTTCTCTATGCCGGACAGGAATCAGCAATGGAGGTTGCCGAACTGCCTCGCAGCCAGGCGGACGAGGGCGGGATTCAGATACCGGCGGCTGTGGATCCCGGGCAACAGCGTGTGACCGGCTCCAGTCTGCTACGGGTCGAAGAGCTGCAAGTGCATTTCCCGATTCGACGCGGTCTGCTCAGGCGGGCTGTTGGTTCGGTGCGGGCGGTCGATGGTGTTTCGCTGCAGCTTGGTGCGGGCGAATGCCTGGCACTGGTCGGCGAGTCGGGCTGTGGCAAGACCACAGTGGGCAAATCGATACTTCGGCTGATTGCGCCAACGGCGGGGCGGGTACTGCTCGATGATGTCGAGCTCGGCGGTCTCGACCGGACCCGGTTGAGGGCCCGGCGCAAGGACATGCAGATCATTTTTCAGGATCCCTATGCATCTCTCAATCCGCGTATGCGGGTAGCCGATTCGCTGCAGGAAGGAATGATGGCGCTGGGCCTGGGCGACCTGAAATGGCGCGAGAGGCGGACCGGCGAGCTATTGCAGCAGGTCGGCTTGTCGGAGGACATGAGCGCACGCTATCCACATGAGTTTTCCGGTGGCCAGCGTCAGCGCATTGCCATTGCCCGCGCACTGGCGGTCGATCCGAAGCTGCTGATCTGTGACGAACCAACCAGTGCGCTTGACGTGTCGGTGCAGGCGCAGATCCTGAACCTGCTCAGGTCACTGCAAGAACGCCTGGGTTTGTCCTATTTGTTCATCACCCACGATTTTTCCGTAGTCGAGTTTCTGGCGCAGCGCGTCGCCGTCATGTATCTCGGTCGTATCGTGGAGTCGGGACCACGCGACGCGCTACTCAATCAGCCGCGCCATCCCTACACCCGTGCCTTGCTATCGGCGATACCGGCCATCGACGAAGCATCGCAACGCAAGATCATTCAGTTGAAAGGGGAGTTGCCGTCACCTGCGAACCCGCCCTCGGGTTGTCACTTCCACCCGCGCTGCCCGCAAGCCGAGGCGCGTTGCGCGCGCGAATATCCGGGGCAGACCAGCGTCTCGGACGGCCATACGGTGGCATGCCATCTTTACCGGCAGCCACCGCAAGCCAGCTAGCCCGGGTTACTGCAGCATTTTCGATACGCGCGGTACGCGCAGGTCCTTGTAGATAACCAACCGGTCTCCGGCTCGAATACGGCTGCTGCGCAGGCCGTTCCACGCCTTGATGCCGCGTACCGAAACTCTGTAACGCTGTGCGATAGTCGACAGTGTATCGCCACGCCTGATGCGGTGAACGATGCGGGTGCCGTAGAAATTGTTGGGTCGATTGAACTCGGGGTTGTCCCATGTTTCATCGAGGTTCGACTCATCCATATTGTCAGGCATCGGCACCAGCAATGAATGGCCGGCATGCAACCTGACATATGGCTTTATGCCGTTGATCTGGCGCAGCTTGTTCGCCGAAATATCAAAGCGCCTGGCCACATGCTCAACAGTCTCGTTTTTCTTCAGAGCATAGGTCTGCCACGACACCAGTGGCGCCTGGTTGTATTCGAGATTGATCGCAAAGGTCTCGGCCTTGTCCAGTGGCAAAAGGATTTTGCGCGCGCCGTCCGAGGCGATGACCGGCCTGTTGTATGCCGCGTTCAGTACCTCGAAGTCCTCGATCGACATTTCCGCCAACCGCGCGGCAAGTTCAACGTCCATATGCTGACGCGCTTCCACCGTGGTGAAGTAGGGCTGATCCAGGATATCCGGCAGTACCATTCCTACCTTGACCGGGTCGCTGATAATGTTTTTTACCGCCTGCAGCTTCGGCAGATAGTTGCGGGTCTCACGCGGCATACGCAGGCTGTAGTAGTCCGTCCGTTTGCCGTGTCGCTTGTTGCGCTTGATGGCGCGAAGAACGCCGTTTTCGCCGTAGTTGTACGCGGCCAGCGCGAGATGCCAGTCGTTGAATTCCTCGTGCAGCATTTCCAGGTAATCGAGCGCGGCCTGGGTTGCCGCCACCACATCACGGCGCTCATCGTGCCACCAGTTCTGTTCCAGTCCGTAACGCTTGCCGGTGGACGGGATGAACTGCCAGATGCCCGAAGCGTGCGCGCGCGAATAAGCCGTCGGGTTGTAGGCGCTCTCGATCATCGGCAGCAGCGCCAGTTCGGTTGGCATGCCGCGTTTTTCGACTTCTCCGACAATGTAATAGAGGAACAGACTGCTGCGCGCGATCATGCGCTGAAAATACTCCGGGTTTTTCCGGTACCAGCGCTCGAACTGGGCCACCCGTCGGCTTCTGACTTCGGGCATGGCGAAACCGTCGCGTACCCGCGGCCAGATGCTGGAAGGCGGAATTTCCGGTTCCGGAAAAACCCAGTACTCCACTTGATCTGCATTATCCTCGGTGGTTGCAGCAAGTTCGGTAGCAACGGCATGGGCTGCATCGCCGATTGAAGCGATATTGACCCAGGAAGGTGCAGAGGACGTTGGTGCGTTGCCCCCGCCGGCAGGTTGCGCGGCGACGCCGAGGGGGGAAAACAATGCCGACAATATCAGTGATGTGATTATCCGGTTCATTCTTGCTTTCGGTTGTGCTTATTGGTTGGGTGTTCTGACGGAACTGCTGATTATGAGCAGATTTTATAAAAAAGTCAATATATTACAAACACTATATGATAAATAACTTCAAGTGTAGTCGCGACCTTGGATTACTTCCCCCGCACGCCACGTCCGGGGCTGACCCGGCAATTCCGGCCACTAGCTCCCCGATGCATGCGCGAAACGTGCCAATCGCCCCGTTTAACCCCGGAATAAGCAAGACGATGGTGATGCCGGCGGGGTGGTGTCGAACTGGACGCGTGCCTCGGTGACTTCTGTTGCCTGTAGGCGACTGCATGTATTGGCGCTGTTGCCGTCAATGCGCACCCATGTGCAACGCGTGACCCCGACTTTCGCCGACATCGCGCAGCGTGCCAGCATACATGCAACCAAGTCGGCCGCAAACGCATCGTCAAACATGGTCACCGAAAACAGAGCCTGGCTCTTTCGCTGCCGGCTCAACGCCGGGATTGCGCGCTCTGGTCATGCACCCGCGGGACAATGGTGCAGCGTCCAGCATTGGGATCGCTACGTTATACTTCGCCGGGATATGTTCAATGCTATCGCGGGTGTGGCAAGGCTGATGCAAATTCACGGGTGCCGGAATTTCCGTGCGGTTGCCGGTGAACTGGTCGCGGGTAGGCATGCCAGTGCCCCTTGCCAACATAACTTTCGTGGTGCACTGGCTTTGCCGGGCGTTGGTGGCAACCGTTATGACTCCGGGAGGCTCGGGCGACGTGCCGGCTGATTCAGCTACCGTGTCCACGCCTGACATTTCGGCGTTGTCCGAGTGGTTCGCTACGCCACTTGGTCAGTATGTCGCCGGTGTCGAGCAAGCTGTCTTTGACCGGGAAGTGGCTGATGTTTTCGGCTTCAACGCGTTTCAGATCGGCCTGCCTGAACTCGATTTCCTGCGGGCCAATCGCATGCCTTTTCGTAGCGTTACGGCAGCGCATGGCGAGGTATCTTTTTTGTCGGATGCGCGCGCTCTGCCGGTTCGCAGTGGTGTCGCGGATCTGATCATCCTGCCCCATGCACTGGAGTTCAGTGAGAATCCGCATCAGGTGTTGCGTGAAGTGGAGCGGGTGTTGATGCCCGAAGGCCATATCATGCTGTCGGGGTTCAATCCATGGAGCCTGTGGGGAGCGCGGCGGCTGGTAACGCTCTCGGGGGACTCGCCGTGGCATGGCCAGTTTGTCAGTCTGGCGCGCATCAGGGACTGGCTGGCATTGCTGGGATTCGAAGTCGCGACCGGGCGCATGGGGTGTTATGTTCCGCCGCTGACCAGTGACAAATGGCGCGGGCGCTTTGAATTCATGGACAAGGCTGGCGACCGGTGGTGGCCATTCGCCGGTGGCATTTATTTTTTGCACGGTATCAAGCGGGTGCAAGGCATGAGGCTGATTACACCGAAGTGGAAACAAGTCGCAGCACGCAAACGGCTGGCGGTGTTGCCGCAACGGCGAACCCGCACCGAAGACACGATTGCGGCCAGAAACGACGACGGGCACTCTGGTTGCAGATGAGTGCAACCATCGAAATCTTTACTGACGGTGCCTGCAAGGGTAATCCGGGTCCGGGCGGGTGGGGTGCGTTGTTGCAGTGGAATGGTCACGAGAAGGAATTGTTCGGTGGCGAGGCGCAAACGACCAACAACCGCATGGAGTTGCAGGCGGTTATCGAGGCCTTATCCGTGCTCAAGCGGCAGTCGAAAGTGAAACTGCACACCGATTCGCAATACGTCCACAACGGAATCAGTTCGTGGATTCACCATTGGAAGAAACGCGGCTGGAAGACCGCCGACAAGAAACCGGTCAAGAATGTTGACCTCTGGCAACAGCTCGATGCGCTTTCACAACAGCACGACATTGAATGGATATGGGTAAAAGGGCATGCCGGGCACGATGGCAACGAGCGCGCCGACGCGCTGGCCAATCGCGGCGTGACGGCTGCATGAGCACGGGTTGCGGAGACCACAGGGGGAGCAAAGACTGATGCGTCAGATCGTTCTTGATACCGAAACGACCGGCCTCGATCCTTCGCTGGGGCACCGCATCATCGAAATTGCGGCAATCGAGATGATCAACCGGCAGGTAACCGGCCGGGATTACCACTGTTATATCAATCCGGAGCGCGAGATCGAGGCCGGTGCGCTCGAGGTTCATGGCATCAGCAATGAGTTCCTCGCCGACAAGCCGAAGTTTGCCGATGTCGTCGAGGACTTCCTGAAATTCATCGAAGGCGGCGAGCTCATTATCCATAACGCTCCGTTTGATGTCGGTTTCCTCAATGCCGAACTCGATCAGGCCGGAATGGAGCCGGTCTCGACCTATTGCGAAGCGATTACCGATACCTTGCGCATTGCGCGCGACCTGCACCCGGGCAAGCGTAATTCGCTTGATGCGTTATGCGAGCGCTACGCCATCGACAATTCGGCCCGAACCCTTCACGGTGCCTTGCTCGATACGCGACTGCTGGCCGAAGTGTATCTGGCAATGACGCGCGGCCAGGAAAGCCTGATCATGGAAGTGGACGCGGGTGAGTCGATTGGCGATTCGCGCGGCACGCTCGAGAACGTTCTCGATCTGCGCGTTATTCGTGCCACCGACGACGAAATCGAGCAGCACCGCCGTGCGCTTGAAGATATCGACAAGTCTTCCGATGGTGGTTGTCTGTGGGTGCGCCTGGAGCAGCAAACCTCCTCGTAGAGGCAACCGGAAGGTGAGTATCCGGTACGCAGTCATTCCGCGCGTAGTGCCTCGACCGGATCGAGTCGCGCCGCGCGCGTTGCTGGCACCACCCCGGCAGCCAGACCAATAACGACTGCGACGGTCTCGGCCAGCACGACGAATATCCACGGCGTGTTGACGGGCAACGCCGGCACGGCCAGGTTGAGCAGCGTGGCGATGCCGATGCCCAGCGACAGACCGAGTATGCCGCCGATAGCCGAGAGCAATATCGCCTCACCCAGGAACAGGGACAGAATCTGCCCGCGTTTTGCGCCCAGTGCCCGCAGCAATCCGATTTCACTGGTGCGCTCGGTGATGGAAATGGTCATGATGGTCAGAATCCCAACACCGCCGACCAGCAACGAAATGCCACCAAGTGCACCGACCGCAAAAGTCAGCACATCCAGAACCGAAGATAGCGTATCCATCATCTCCTGCTGCGGCGTAATGGTGAAATCCTCGCGTCCGTGGCGGGCCAATAGCGTTTCGTGGATGGCTTTAACCAGCTTTTCCGCGTTCGCCCCCGGTTCGTAGACGACGTCGATCTCCATCAGGCCTTCACGGTTGAACAACTCCAGTCCACGTCCGGTGGGGACGTATACGGTATCGTCCAGGTCGACGCCGAGAATCTGGCCCTTGGACTCCATGATGCCGATGACGCGATAGCGGCTGCCGCCGATTTCAACGCGTTGGCCCAGTGGATTGGTGTCACCGAAGATTTCATCGCGTACTTTCGATCCAAGCGCAACAAATGCGCGGGCGTGCTCAGGGTCATCATCCGGCAGGAAACGCCCGCTCGCCACGCCGATCTTGAAGGCTTCCGGAAAGTCCGCGCCGATGCCATACACAGTCACTCGGCGCGAACGTCCTAGTGCATTGATCTCGGCTGTGCCCTGAACGGCGGGTACGGAATACTGAACCGAAGGCAGGCGACGCAACGCGATGCTGTCGTCGATCGTCAGCGGACGGTCGCTGGCGAAAATACCGATGGAGGCGCCGCGTGTCTGGGTCTTGCCCGGCTGGACGGCAATGATGTTGGTGCCGAACTGGGAGAATTCGGCGATCACAAAACGGTTAATGCCTTCGCCAATCGAAGTCAGCAGGATAACTGCGGCAATGCCAACGGCGATGCCGAGCGCGCTGAGTGCGCTGCGCAACCGGTGCGCTGTCAACGCGCCGGTGGACATGCGTATCAGATCGAGCAGTTTCATCCGTGCATTGCCACTTTCATGTCGTTGCCTGTTTCATGTTGCCGCCTGTTTCAGTTGCAGAATTGCCGGTCGCTATCGTTTGGCGAGCGCGATCACCGGGTCGAGCCGTGATGCGCGCCGTGCGGGCATCACACTGAAACCGACACCGGTCAACGTCGCGGTGACAACGGCAGCAGCAATGGCCCAGAGCGGCGCCGCGGCGGGAAAAGCGGGGTAGACCTGGCGAATTGCGACAATGCCTGCTGCGCCGATAAACAGACCAACCACCGCACCCAATGCCGACAACAGCGTCGCTTCTGCGAAGAACAAATTGCGTATTTGCTTACGGGATGCGCCAAGCGCCTTGAGCAAGCCGATTT
>JASFUE010000033.1:0-17166 GCA_050050435.1 Burkholderiales bacterium
CGCCAGAATGATCCAGCCACCGACTGTTACGGCCGCACCATGCAACAGGCTTGCTGATGGCGTGCGAAACAAATCGCGCCAACCGAGTGCAAGCCAGTGAAACGGCCGCGTGAGCGGGACTTCGCGTACCGGCACGCGTTGTGGACTAACGGATTGTTCGAAAGATGATTGCATCGATGTTGGCGCTCGCTAATGTGCCAGACTGTATTCATTCCATTTACGTCTGTTCCACCTAGCACTTTACCCCAGACGCGAAACTCTTTCCCTGCTCACCCGCACGGATTACGAATCAAGACCGGAGCATGGTTCCTGTCGTGCTACGGCTAACAACATGTCGCGACACATATGTGAACTTTCCGGTTTGCACTCAGTCACAGCCGATACATTGTGCGTGTGTTCTTTAATGAAAGAGCATCACAACAGCATTGCGGCGACACGGCAATTGGCCGGCGGGCAATAATTTGTGCGCGCGTTTTCCCCCTCGATTGCCGTTGTGCTTGCGTCAGATATTCCGGCTCCGTTGCCGGTTCTGACGATGTCGTTAACGCGGGCCTGATCCCGCCGTGACTCAACAGCATCAGCGTGTGCTGTTGAATCCGACCTGCATCGTACTTCGGCTTGCGTTTTTCACGGCAATTGTCGTCCGTGATCTTGCCGGTGCTCAAAAGGACCGCGCCCTTGCGGTACCGGATGGCCATATTTGGCTATCCGGACGATCCCTTACTCCGGAAGAGAAAAGGAGAAGTACGATGAGAACCTCTCGTCATTCATGTTTCAAAATGCGTGCGCTTGCAATTGCGATGGTGACGGCCGGCCTTGCCGCTGTACCCTTGACCGCAATGAGTCGGGCACCCGATCAAGGTGATTACGCACGCGCAGCCGCCGACGATTCCTACTGGGCGCTTCCTGCAAAGAGCTACAGTGGAAACCGTTACGTGCACACCGAGAATATTCGACCGTCTACACTTGACAAGCTCAAGCCGGCGTGGACCTTCAATATCAAGGACGATGACGCGCCGATGGAATCGGTACCGATCGTGTGGAACGGCACGATGTATATCACCTCGGCTCATGACCATGTTTACGCGCTCGACGCGAAGACGGGCGAGCTCAAGTGGGAGTTCAAGTACAACCCCCACGTTGTGGCCTTTGCGCGCAATCGTGGAGTGGCAGTGATGGGGCGTAACGTCTACCTCGGCACACTTGACGGGCATTTGATCGCACTGGATGCCGAAACCGGCCACAAGGTCTGGGACAAGCAGGTGGTGCATGATCCGTCGAACAGTTTCTACACCATGGCGCCGGTGCCTTACAAGGGCAAACTGCTGCTCGGTGTATCCAATGGTGACTGGGGCGGTCTCGGCTACGTGACTGCATTCAATCCGAAGAACGGTAGCAGCATCTGGGAATGGAAAACCGTACCTGGGCCGGGTGAGCCAGGCCACAATACATGGAGCGGTGATTCGTGGAAACGCGGCGGCGCGTCTGTCTGGAGCGGCCTGTCAATCGATCCCGATACCGACACCATGTATGTCAGTGCAGGTAATCCGCAACCGGATTTCCTCGGCACCATGCGCAAGGGCGCGAATTTGTACAGTGATTCGGTCGTGGCACTGGATATTTCCGGCTCAAAGCCGCGGATAAGGTGGTACCACCAGTTCATTCCGCATGACACCCACGATTGGGATCCGGCGATGCCACCGGTGTTGTTCGAAGGCAGTCACATGGGCCACCGGCAGAAGATGGTGGCAGTTGGTGACAAGGGCGGTAATTTCTGGATTCTCAACGCCACCAATGGAAAACTGCTCGACCATACTGCGGTCAGTTTCCAGAAGGGACAGAATACCGAACCCACGCGCGCCGGCAACATTGCCTGTCCGAACACCAATGGTGGAGTCGAATTCAACGGTGGTGCCTACGATCCAAACACCAATACCTTCTTCGTTCCCAGCAGCAACCAGTGTGGATTGTGGAAAGCAAACGACCGGGCCGTTTATATTGCCGGACAGTTCTATCTTGGCGGGTCGTTCCCGAAACTGGTCGGTCAGAATACCGGATGGTTCAACGCAATCGATGTCGACACTGGAACGTTCAGATGGCGCCATCATTATGAGCACCCGAACAATGGCAGCGCGCTGGTAACGTCTACCGGGCTGGTGTTCACTGGTGACCTCAACGGCAATTTCAACGCGTTCGATGTAAACACCGGCAAAGTCCTCTGGAAATACGACACCGGATCACCGATTGCAGCAGCGCCATCGGAATATTCCATAAATGGCACCGACTATCTCGCGGTTGCATCCGGTCCGGCCGGCTTTGTCAAGGATCCGACAATGACCGATCAGAATGCGGGTCCGATGGTCACCGTGTTTGCCGCGAAGGAGTAATCCCGTGTGCCGCACATCGCAAGGCAAGCGCGGCGTGCGAACGGTAGTCGGCCATGTAACGGCTGTGCTCGGCGGTGGGCTTTTGCTCGCCGCCGGCCTGGCCGGTGCGATGCCCGCGCTGCCGGCGTCACAGAGTCGCGATCTGAATGCCCATACGATTGCCGCGTTGGCGGACGTGCAGACGGCAATCGCTGAATTGCAGAAATCCACCGATCCTGGTCTTGCCGGCGGAGCAGGGTTGTTAAAATCAAACGCGCAACGTGTGATCAACGATCTGGTTGGCACAGCCGATCCTCGCTACGAGAAGAACGCGGACATGGGAGACGATGCGCTTGGTGCGCTCGGCCATATTGACCATGTCCTCCATGATTCAGAGTCCGAGCCATGGGTTGCACCCGTAACCACTGCGAGCGTGAACGTGCAGGCTGCGGTAGGCGGGCTGCAGAACGCCATTAATGATGACGAGTTGCAGAGCTTTCTGATCGACGCAAGTGATGCACTGACTCACCTTGACGTTGCTGTCGGTCGAACTTCCGATGCTGGTGTGTTAGGCGGCTTGCGCGGGGCTCTTGCCAATACCGTTCTCGGCATTCCGCCGCACTCCCACGTAATCTCCGGGTGTGATGAACCTTCGGCGGTTCCGGCGTTCGGCGTCAAGGATGGCTACGTCGTCTATGTTGCGGTTCCCGTGAGTGGCGGTAATGTCAGCCTGCCGGATTACTTTTCCAGCAATCAGCTCGAGGTAAGCGGCAAACGCCTGGTGGCCTACACGGCCGCAGCGCAGATTCGCAATCAGCTCTGTGCGCGTCATCAGGCCTCCGCCTCCGGTATTGAGCGCCACGCACCTTTGAATCTGGCAGCAGCTGCCGGTTTCGTCAGGATTGCTGACCCGCCGGTGCCGGTGAATTCGCCTCAGTCAAAAACGCGATCAACAAAACTGGTCAAAGCCTCCGGTGCGGACAAACCCGCGACATCAAAGTCCACATCCGGCCACGATCACGCGCTGCCGGTGCTCTACACCGCAAAGCAAGCCAAAGCTGGCAAGCGGATATTCGAAAACAAATGCGTGACCTGCCACGGGGCGCATCTGCAGGGCAAATCTGCGCCGTCGGTGGCGGGAAAGGACTTTCTCCAGGTCGCCAACCGTAACGGCTGGACGCTTGGCGACCTTCGCAACATCGTTGTGTACAACATGCCGTTCAACGATCCAGGCACCTTGTCCAAACATCAGTATGCGGATGTGATCGCGTACCTTTTGGCGTCAAACTGCTACCCTTCGGGCGATAAACCGTTTCCCGCAGATGGCAGTGACGGCCTGGCCAGTTTGCGAGTCGAATCCCCCGACAAGATGCATCCGACCGACGCCAAGCTCGGTGTGTGCCGCGTCAACTGAGATGGTTCCGGCCTGCCGGTAGGCAGTAATGCCCGCATAACGGTCTGTTATCGGGCGGGCTGCCCGCGATGCCGGCCGGGTGGTAGCACCACAGCGGATTCCTTTCGACGACAAAATCATCCAGAAAAGCTTGTGCGTGGGTCGGAGCGCGGAGTATCGTAAAGTTACCAGTCGGTGAAGGGCATTACTATTTCCTGGTTCCCGAGATTGCATTTCCGGTTGGGCCGGTCGCGGGCAATCACGATTTGCGGCAAATTTTGAGCGCGGCAACTCAAGACAGCGACGAACAGAATTGGAGTTTGAATGGCAGTTGGAATGAATCGGGTGCGTGCCAGGGCGCCAAACCCGAAGCGCGACGAGACGCTGATGCAGCGAGTGCGTACGCTCGAGGCAAGCAAGCGGGTGCTCGAACGCGAAGTCGTGCAGCACCGCCGCGCGGCGGAACTGGCGCGAGGGCAGTCGGAAATGCTGATTCAGTCGCTGAATTTTCTGGCAACCGAATCCAATCTCGACAAGTTTCTTGGCCATGTACTGAAAGTGGCCGTCCAGCAGATGGGTGGCGTGGGCGGGACGCTCTGGTTTCCTGATCCGCTCACGCGCTCGACGCGACTTTATCTGGAATATCTCGACTCCAGAATCGTTCCCGCGACTGAATCGCACCACCCCGCGGTGCTCAAGCCGCCACCGATCGGTGGCGCGCCGGTGTCGACGTTTCCGACCGGGCACGCCGAAACCTATGTATTGTCCGGAGAAGTATCCGGTATGCCGGAAGCCAATCGCGCCTACATCAATTCACTTGGTGTACACACTTTGTTAACCGTGCCGATGATGCTCGGCAAGGAAACGGTGGGCTGGATCTGCGTGCGCAGTTCCAAGAGTGATCCGGTGGATCTGGAGCGAAAGATTTTTCTCGCCGAGGCGCTGGCTGGTCAGGCCACACTGGCCGTACACATGGCGCGTCTGACCGAGCAGGCTCGCCAGGCAGCGATACTGGAAGAGCGCAACCGCATCGCGCGCGATATTCACGACACCCTTGCTCAGGGTTTTACCGGTGTCGTGGTCAATCTCGAAGCGGCCAACCGCACGTTGAAGAAAAACAACATTGAGGTGGCGCTGGAGCACATCGAGCACGCACGCGGACTGGCGCAGGCCGGTCTTGCCGAAGCGCGGCTGTCGGTGCGGGCTCTGCGCCCCGAGGCGTTGCAGCAAGCTGATCTGGAACATGCATTGCGAATGCTGCTGCGCCGTTGCGAAGCCGGCGGCACGCTGACGACGCATTTTCACAGTATCGGCGAGAAAGTAGAGCTTCCGGCGGAGATCGAAAATGAATTGCTGCGCATTGCGCAGGAATGCATGACCAATGTGCTCAAGCATGCCGGTGCACAACAGGTCGAGATTCGCCTTGTGTTCGGGTCCGACACCGTCAGTCTCTCCATTGCGGACGACGGCACCGGATTTGACCCACGCGCGCATCACGATGGCTTCGGCCTGGTCGGCATGCGCGAACGGGCGGAGCGTATTGGTGCGCACCTGTTGGTGAGCAGCCGGCCCGGCCACGGCACCCGCATCGAGACAGTCATCCCGAAAGGTGGCCTCCAGCATGCGTGAACAGCAAGCAGTGGAAACTGCAACCGGATTGAAGGACGCGCCGATTCGCGTTCTTATCGTTGATGATCATTCTGTTGTGCGCCGGGGACTTGCTGCCATCATCGACATGGAAGAAGACGCTGTGGTCGTCGGACAGGCGGGTGATGGCGCCGAAGCAATCGAGTTGTGGCGCAACCTCGATCCCGATGTCGTATTGATGGACTTGCGCATGCCGGGAATGGAAGGAGTCGAGGCCATACGCAGGATACGTACGGAAGATGCCGAAGCTGGCATCATTGTGTTGACGACTTTCGATCATGACGAGGATATCTACGCTGGTCTGCGTGCCGGCGCCAAGGCCTACCTGCTAAAGGACGTTGAACCCGAGGAATTGTTCCGCTGCATACGTGCGGTGCATGCCGGGGAAGCCTATTTGCAGCCCAAAGTTGCCGCCAAACTGGCGCAGCGCATGCAGGAAGAACCACTGACCGAGCGTGAAGAACAGATTCTCAAGTTGCTGGCCGAAGGCAAAAGCAATCGCGCAATTGGGCAGGTATTGCACATTACGGAGAGCACCGTAAAGAGCCACATGAAAAGCCTGTTCGTCAAACTTGATGTGACCAGTCGCGCCGAAGCCATCGCGCTGGCGGCGCGCCGCGGTCTGGTGAAATTCTGACGGTTCTGTATTTTCGCTGGCGGCGCGCCGCCCCGGTGTTGGATCAACGTTCTGTTGTGCAAGGTCTTTTAGCGCATTGAAGCAGGGCCTGCCTGCTTTGTGATCACCCGAAAGGGTGAGTTGTCACTAGCGCCAACGAGTCTGAGAAATTCCTTCGTCCGCCGGATGCTTCCCGTTGCAGTGCACCGCAGAATCGATTGCGATGAATTCGCAAGCACGCCACGCTTTCACGAACGCGGCGGGTGTGAGCCAGGTTGACGATATTTCAGGCACAGTCGGAAATGTCGGATGCCGGGAAACCCGGACGCAGACCGGTCCCCACATCCGGACGTCTTCAAGACAAACTCGCAGCAAAACAGACACGTACCTGCAACTGGTGGTCCTTTGAAACTAACCCGCGCCCGAAAATCCGCTGTCGTTGCGAATGGCGTGAGTGTTTTATCGTGATAAACGGGTGGTTGGGGGTATATTGATGTTTCTTGTGCTGTCTGGCTGCAGAGCCGGGGGAGCGCGATGGTTTCGTTTCGGATTAACCCGACCTGTTCGGAAGGGTTGTGTTGAACCTCAACTTCACAAGGGGGTAGTTCAGTTATGGCTCAGCTAAGCATAAACGGTCAGAGTTATTTTTCCGATTCGCCACCGGATACGCCGTTGCTTTGGGTACTTCGCGAGGAACTAGGTCTGACCGGAACCAAATACGGTTGTGGCATTGGCGCATGTGGATCATGCACCGTACACGTTGACGGGCGGCCGATGCGGTCCTGCCTGGTGAAGGTGGGCGATGCTGAAGGAACCACCATCGTCACCATCGAAGGTCTGGACCCGGCGGATCAGCATCCGGTGCAACAGGCATGGATCGAAGCGCAGGTGCCGCAATGCGGCTACTGCCAGTCTGGTCAGATCATGCAGGCAGCGGCATTGCTGGCGTTCAACCCCAGCCCGAGCCGTGAGCAAATCGTCGCGCACATGAACGGCAACCTGTGTCGTTGTGCGACCTATTCGCGCATCGTTGGCGCGGTTCAACGCGCGGCCGAGATCAAGAAGGAGAACGAGAATGTCTGATACGAAGACCCTGACCAGCAAAGGTGTGAGCCGGCGGGACTTTCTCGTACGCTCGTCGGTAATTGCAGGTAGCGGCTTTCTCAGTATCGGTGTGCCTGGCCTGATGGCGGCCAACGATGCCGAAGCGGCCACCGGTATGTCGTCCTTTACGCCGTCGATCTGGTTCACCATGACGCCGGATGGCGCGACCACCATGCATATTATTAAGGCCGAAATGGGTCAGCATATTGGAACCGCGCTGGCACAGATCATCGCCGAGGAACTGGAAGTCGACTGGGACGATGTGCGCCTTGACGTGCCGCTGGACAGCGTGCAGAACTTCTCTGTGTACGGCCTGGCCTATACGGTGAACAGCGGCAGCGTGACCACCGAATTCGATCGTTTGTCGCGCGCCGGAGCGGCGGGACGGATGGCATTGATCGAAGCCGGCGCAAAGTTGCTGCGTGCCCGCCCGTCAAATTGCTACGCCGAAAAAAGCCGGGTCATCGACAAGTCATCCGGGCGCTCGATCACGTATGGCGAGATTCTGCAAAAGGTCACTATCGACAAGAAGTTTGCCTACCCGGAAGATTTCAAGAAGATCGCACTCAAGCCGCGGGGCGATTACAAGGTTATCGGGCGAGCCATTCCTTCGCTGGATGTTCCGGCCAAGACCAATGGCTCGGCGACGTATGCCATCGACGTGCGGGTTCCCGGCATGTGCTATGGCGCCTTGATGATCCCGCGCACACGCTATGCGTCCAAAGTTCTCGGTATTGACGAGAGTGACGCGAAGAAAATCCCGGGCTTTATCAAGGCTGTCAAGATCGACGACTCCATGGGCAAATGCACGGGATGGGTCGTTGCATTGGCCGAGACTTTCCCGGCAGCGGTCAAGGCAACCAAGGCCATCAAGCTCAAAGTCGATCCCGGCCCCTACGGCAACCTCAGCCTGACTGACATCATGGAAGAATTTTCCGAATTGTCGAAGAACAAGGAGGAGAGTGCGGCCTGGGTGCTGGAAGGCAATGTCGAGGACGCGATCGGGCAGTCGGACAATACCCTGGAGGTGGAATACAGCACCGACATGGTCTGTCACGCGACGATGGAGCCGATTGCTGCAATCGTGCAGCAGGCCGGCGATGGTGCCTGGCATGTTCATACGGGTACCCAAAGCACTTCGTTTGCGCGCATGACGCTCACCGGTTACCTGTCGAAAGTGCTCGACAAGAAGCCTGAGGAACTTGAAGTCTATGTGCACAACTACATTCTCGGCGGCGGCTTTGGCGGCAAGCAGGACTACGACGATATCCTCGCCGCGGCCTATTGCGCCAATGACGTCGGCCGTCCGGTCAAGCTGATCCAGACGCGGGAATCGCAGTTTGCCACCAGCTTCCCGCGCACTCCCACCTATCACAAACTCAAGGCCGGCATGAAAGATGGCCAGTTGGTGGCAATGAACCACGACATCGTTTGCGGATGGATGGGACCGCGTTTCTCGGTTGGCAAGAAGTACGGCTCCGACTGGCTACAACTGGATTCCGTAGACGGCAAGGAAAAAGATATCGATCAATGGTCTATTGGCGGAAGCGATCACTGGTATTACGTACCGAACCATCGCGTACGGGCATGGAACAGCGATCGCACCACCTGGGCGGTGCAGGCATCGGCACTTCGCACGGTGTCCAACTCCTACAACATGTTCGTGGTGGAGTCCTTCCTTGACGAAGTCGCACACAAGCTCGGCCGCGACCCGTTGGAGTTCCGCTTGTCAATGCTCAACGGCAAAGGCGGCAACCGTGGCATTCCCAATACCGGGTACGCACCGGGCACGCCGTCTGACTACTACATGGACCGGTTGTGGATCTCGTTGCCGTGGCCGCAGGAAGGAAGCTGGATTCCTTACGAGTCGGCGACCGTCGGCGGTGCGCTGCGGCTTGCTAACTGCCTGCGTGTTGCAGCCGGCAAGGCTGGCTGGGGCAAGAAGTTGCCGCCGAACACGGGTATCGGGCTCGCGGTGTCTTCTGCTGAAGAGCGGCAAAGCCCGACCTGGGTTGCAGGTGCAGCCGAGGTTACCGTCGATCCGAAGACCGGCAAGTACAGGATCAACCGCTTGTCGATTGCCATGGACATGGGAACCTGCATCAACCCCCTGAATGCGACCGCCCAGATCCAGGGTGCGGCGTTGTGGGGCGCGAGCCAGGTCCTTTCGGAACGGCTGGACTACAAGGAAGGTGCGATCAGGCAGACCAACTTCCACGAGTACAAGCCGATTCGTCTGGCCGACGTGCCTGAGATTGACGTGGAGATCATCGAGTCCGGTCACCATCCCAGTGGTGTCGGCGAGCCTTCTTCAACAGTGGTCGCACCAGCCGTCGCCAATGCCATATTCAACGCCGTTGGTGCCCGGGTCAGACATATGCCGATTACGCCCGAGGCAGTTCTGGAGGCAATGAAGAGGGCGTAACGTGTTGGTACGCTCCGCGGCGCAGGCTGCCGCGGAGCGTGTCTTACCTGGTCGACGACCTTTGAAAAATCGAACAACAAGGACGCGGCGCGGAAGGGCTACTTTCGCGTACGCCGTTTTGTCTTCGGACGCTGGGGGAAGCGGTGCCAACTGATGTGCTTTCGATGACCGCCATCGAGCTGGTCGAGCATTACCGGACAAAAGCCCTGTCGCCGGTGGAAGTCACCCGTGCCGCGCTGGACCGGATTTCGCAACTCAACCCGATTTACAACGCTTTCGTTCTGGTAGACGAAGAGCGGTCGATGAACGATGCGCGTGCCTCGGAGGCGCGCTGGCAGCGTGGCGAGCCAGCCGGAAAAGTCGACGGTGTTCCGGCGACCGTCAAGGACCTCATCGTGACCAAAGGCTGGCCGACGTTGCGTGGCTCGAAGACCATCGATCCGCACCAATCGTGGCCGGAAGACGGACCACCGGTGGCGCGCATGCGCGAGCAAGGCGCGGTGTTTCTTGGCAAGACCACGACGCCGGAGTTTGGATGGAAGGGGGTGACCGACAGCCCCCTCACCGGGGTAACCGTCAATCCATGGGATACCCGTCTGACACCCGGTGGCAGCAGTGGCGGTGCCGCGGTTTGTGCCGCACTTGGCATGGGGACACTGCATATCGCTACGGATGGCGGCGGCTCGATTCGCATCCCTTCGGGTTTTTGCGGCTTGTTCGGTTTCAAACCGACGTTCGGTATCGTACCGGTGCATCCGCATTCACCGGCGCTGACCCTGTGGCATCAAGGGCCGATCGCGCGCACTACGGACGACGCCAGTCTGATGCTCAGCGTGATTGCGCAACCGGACCGGCGCGACTGGTATCAGGTGCCGTATGGCAATCGAAATTTCCGCCCGGGCTCGTCAACTGGTATCGAGGGCTGGCGCATCGCTTATAGCAAGACGCTGGGTTATGCCAATGTGGATCCGGAAGTGGCCGCACTGGTTGATCAGGGCGCGCGGCAGCTCGAAGCGCTCGGTGCCCACGTCGAAGAGATCAATCTCGACCTCGACGATCCGATCTCCATCATGCAACCGCTGTGGGCAGTTGCGCTGGCATTGGGCGTGGCGCCGATGAGTGAACAACAGCGAAAGCTGGTTGATCCGCCTTTGCTTGAACTGGCAGCGCCCGGTTTCGATCTCAGCGCGCTCGAGTATCGTCAGCTCGAACGCCAGCGCGAAACATTCGCACGGCGCATGTGCGACCTGCATCGCGAATATGACTTGTTGCTGACGCCGCAGCTCGCTGTCACGGCGTTCGAGGCCGGGTATGAAGTGCCGCCGCGTTCGTCACGCAAGCGATGGTGGGAGTGGTCGCCCTTTACCTATCCGTTCAATCTGTCGCAACAACCGGCGGCGACGGTGCCGTGCGGATTTACCTCAGGTGGCTTGCCGGTGGCGATGCAATTGGTTGGTAACAAGTTTGACGATGCCCGCGTAGTGCAAGCGGCGCGCGCGTTTGAGACAGCGCATTCATTCGTTTTGCCGGATGTTGCCGCGATCCTCAAATCTGCCGCATCACCTGCTCCCGCACAGTCTGCCGGGTAAGGTTTTAGCGGACTGTGTTTTAACGAATCGGGTTTCAACAAACAGGTCCAGTTTGAATGGCCGCAGCCTCAACCCGGCCTGGTCGACAGCTTGCGCAGTACTTTCCGGTGTTATCGCAAGGCGGGTGTTCGTCTTCGTGGTCTCGCCGTTGTACCATCTGAACCTTGACCTATCTCACACCGGCAACTTCGCAGATCCAGCCGTCTGACATTCGATGAATCAACCGGCTTCGATTTTTCTTGATCGCGACGGCCTTGGCCTGACTCCGGCCGAGATTGCCACCGAACTGGCGCGGCTCACGGACACGCTTGATCCGCAGGCAGATATCTACGGTCTTGGCGGAGCGGTGGAAGAGGTCGAGGCGTTTTTCGCGCAGCAGCTTGGCAAGGAACGGGCGCTGTTCATGCCCACCGGCACGCTGGCAAACCAGTTGGCGATTCGCGTGCTTGCCGGCGAGCGTCGCCGGGTCATCGTGCAGGATGTCAGTCATGTCTACAACGACACGGGAGATGCGTGCCAGACCCTGAGCAGCCTGACATTGCTGCCGCTGGGGCCGGGTGAAGCGAGTTTTGCCTGGCGCGACGTAGAGGCGGCTTTCCGGCGTACCGAATCGGGGCGGGTGGCGGCACCGATTGGTGCAATTTCGATCGAGTCGCCAGTTCGCCGGTTATCAGGCGAGTTGTTCGATCGCGCGCACATGGCCGACATCTGTCATCGCGCACGCGCGCAGGGTCTCGGCTTGCATCTGGACGGCGCGCGATTGTATATCGCGTCAGCCTACACCGGTATTTCACCGGCTGAATATGCGCAACCGTTTGATACCGTGTACGTGTCGCTGTGGAAATATTTCAACGCGCTGAACGGCGCCATCCTGGCCGGCCCGGCTGATATCATCGATGGCCTGGTTGCTGCCAGGCGCATGTTTGGCGGCGCACTGTTTCATGCATGGCCATTCGCTTTGCTGGCGCGTCATTACGCCAACGGCTATCTCGATCACATGCGCAACGCAATTTCCGTGTCCGAAGAGTTTATCGCAGGCATCAATGGAGCGGGTGCGCGCGTCGAGCGCATTGCCAATGGCACCAATATTTTTCGCCTGGTGGTCGGGCGCGAACAGGCAGAGGCCTTGCGCACGAAACTGGTTAGCGACGGCATTTTTGTGTCCAGGCCATTCGAGCGCGGCGACGATGCGGTGTTTTCCCTGCTAGTGAATGAATCCTGGAACCGAATTACCGGTTCGCAACTTGCATCGAAATTCCGCGCTGCGCTGAGCTGACGCCGAAAAATGCGCGGGCGATCCGGTGCTCAGTCGTCAGTGAATTGCGGTTTTCTTTTCTCGATGAATGCCATCACCGCTTCCTTGTGCTGCGGTGTCTTGTGCGCGAGTGCCTGAAAACCGGCTGACAGTTCCAGCAGCGAGTCCAGTCGCAAATGCTGGCCTTCTCGCAGCAGGCGCTTGGTCATGCGCAGGGTAGAGCCCGGGTTTCTCGCAATGCGCGCGGCAAGCGCGTTTGCTTCGTCCAGCAGTTTCTCTGCGGGCACCACGCGCGAGACCAGTCCGCAGGCCAGGGCGTTGGCCGCGTCGATAGCATCGCCGGTAAAACTCATCTCCGCTGCCTTCGACATGCCAACCGCTCTGGGCAGCAACCAGGCTCCGCCGTCACCTGGCACAATACCGACGCGAATGAAGCTTTCGGCGAAAGTGGCGCTTTCCGCGGCGATGCGCATATCACACATGCATGCGAGATCGCAGCCGGCACCGATCGCCGGCCCGTTTACGGCGGCGATGATCGGCACATCCAGGTTGTAGAGTGCCAGCGTAATGCGCTGAATTCCGTGTCGGTACCATTCCCGGATTTTGGCAGGCGCAATATCGTTCTCGAAAAATCGGCGCATGTCCTTGACATTGCCGCCCGAGGAAAATACCGGCCCCGCGCCGGTGATGATGACCACCTTGATGCTCGGGTCTGCACTAATCCTCGCACACACTTCAACGAACTCCTCGGCAGCGGTATTGCCGGTCAATACATTTCGAATTTCCGGCTGGTTCATTGTCAGGGTAACGACGGATCCATCCTGTTCGTACAAAAGAAAATCGCTCATGAGAATCTCCGAGTTTGGATACCGGTCAGGATTATCTGGCTGGCACCGCTGCCGGAAAGAATGTCGACAATATGAATTCCAGCGTGTTGGCTTCATCGGTTGCCAGCACGGCATCGCCGACGCGCCGGTTCCAGTAGCCGGCCGAACCGTAATCATTACGCCATTCGATCAGCCGGCGTGTAAACAGTTGCAGGTCGTATTCCTCGGTGACGCCCATGGCCGCGTGAACCGCATGCGCGATCGATACGATGCGTCCCGCCGCCTCGCTGGTTCGAGCCTTGGCAATGGCTGCCATCAGCGAACCTGGCGTACCCGCCGCGGTTTCGTAGCAACCGAGTTCGGCCGCCATGCGTGACGCCGACACCAGTTCGGCAAGCACGCTCAATTGTTGCTGGATGGCCTGAAATTTTCCGATCGGGCGTCCGAACTGAACGCGCTCACCACTATAGCGCACCGTAATTTCCAGCACGGCGTCCATGGCGCCAGCCATCTGCGCGGCCGTAATCACCGCGGCAAATTCGAGCCATGGCAGCGGGCGTTCGATAAGGGTCGGACTGGCAAACGGTCTTTTCCACACGTGGTGTGACTGCAAACTGCCATGTACGCCGGTCGCCGTTTGCGTTGCTTCGCTGACCGGCAACAAGACATCGGCTGATCCATCGGCGGCACCGCCGTGCGGCACCAGCACCCAGTGCGCGAGCGTGCCCAATGGCACGTTGCGACAATCCAGCGCTTCGGCACTGTTGCCAACCGGTATTGGCGCGATCGTGATGGGGCCATCCGGCGCGTCGACGCCGTTTGCCTTCAATAATGACCTGACCGCCATGGTCTGTGCCAGCGGTGCCGGGAGCGCCTGGCGCCCGCACAGGAAGAACAGTCTGAACACGTCGGCCAGGTTGAGGCCGGCGCCGCCGTCAGCTTCGCTGGTCATGGCATCGGCAAACCCGGATTCATCAAGCTGTTGCCACAGAGATTGCGCCGATTCGCCCGATTCAATTTTCCGGACGATGTCCGGCGTGGAAATGTCAGCGAGAAGGCGTTCGAAAGAATCGTAAAGAACGGAATCAGTCATCACAAACTCAGCGTAGTCCCAGACCGCGCGCGATGATGCCACGCAGGATTTCCCTGGTGCCGCCGCGCAGCGAGTAGGTTGGACAAATTTGCGTCACGTACGCCACCGCACGCAACAAACCATCGCTAATGGCATGCTGTGGGTGGCGCCCCAGTTCCTCGGATATGGCATGGGGGATGAACTGTTCGAGTTCCGTGCCCAGGTCTTTTACCAGCGCCGCTTCCAGGGCCGGGCTTTCGCCGCGGGCCAGTTGCGCGGTAACGGCAACCGACATGGCGCGCAGCGTCACCAGATGCGTGACAATACGCCCGGCCAGTTCTCGTGCCCACGCATCCGCGCTGTGATGTTCACGCAAATGCGCTAGCCACAGGTCGAACAGTGCGATGGCCGAATAAAAACGCTCGGGTCCGCTGCGCTCGAACGCAAGCTCGGCAGTAACCTGTTCCCAGCCGCTGCCCTCGGTGCCCACCAGCGCATCCTCGCCCAGCTCAACGTCCTCGAAAAATACTTCGTTGAAGTGGGCGTCGCCGGTGAGGTCGCGAATCTGGCGAATCGTAATGCCGGGCGCGGAAAGATCCACGATCAGTTGCGACAGGCCCTTGTGCCGATCTTCAGTGCTGCCGGATGTGCGTACCAATGCAATCATGTAATGTGACCGGTGTGCATTGGTGGTCCAGATTTTCTGGCCGTTGAGTTTCCAGCCCTTGGTTGTCCGGCTTGCGCGCGTGCGCACACTGGCCAGGTCCGACCCGGACTGCGGCTCGCTCATGCCGATGCAGAAAAAAGCTTCGGCGCGGCAGATGCGCGGCAGGTAGAAATCCTTCTGTCGATCGGTTCCGTATCTGAGAATCAACGGGCCGCTTTGCCGGTCGGCGATCCAGTGCGCTGCGACCGGCGTGCTGTTGCCCAGCAGTTCCTCGATCAGCACGAAGCGCGAATATGCGTCGAGCCCGGCACCGCCGTATTGTTGCGGCAGGGTGACGCCAACCCAGCCGCGTTTGGCAAGCTCGCGACTGAAGTCCGCATCAAAACCCATCCACGATCGTGCTCGCTGATCCAGTGGCACCTTGCTGGTGTACGTCTTTACGAAATCGCGCACATCCAGGCGAAGCGACTCGGCTTCGTGCGGGATCGAGGTGAGGCTCAGTGGTTGCAGCATGTTGTAATGGTTCCTGGATAACTGGTGATCTAGATAACGTTGTCGTGTTGCAGGCGTGCGATCGCCTGCGTATCCATTCCGAGCAATTCCGTCAGGACTTCGCTGGTGTGCTCACCCAGTGTTGGCGGCGCGCTGCGATACTGTACCGGGGATTCCGAAAGGCGGATCGGGTTGGCAAGCAGGGGCACCTCGCCCAGAGTCGGATGCTGCATCGAGATCTGCATGTTGCGGGCGTTGACTTGCGGATCACTGAACACATGCTCCAGATCGTTAATCGGGCCACACGGCACACCGACACCTTCGAACAGTGCGACCCATTCCTCGGTGGTGCGGGTCCGCGTCATATCGTTCATCATCGAAATCAGTTCCACGCGGTTCACCACGCGCTGTGCATTTCTGGAATAACGCGGGTCGGTTGCCCACTCGGGCTTGCCGATGACTTGCGCCAACCTGGCGAACTGGCCGTCGTTGCCAATGGCGATGATGACGTAACCATCTTTGGTCTGGAAGTCCTGATACGGCACGACATTGGGATGGGCATTACCCATGCGCTTTGGCAGCACGCCGGCGTGCAGGTAATTCATGGCCTGGTTCGCGAGCACGCCAACCTGTACATCGAGCAAGGCCATGTCGATGTACTGGCCGATGCCGGTCTGCGCGCGATGCGTGATTGCCGCCAGAATCGCCGTTGCCGAATACATGCCTGTCATGATGTCTGCCAGTGCGACACCGACCTTTATCGGGCCGCCACCCGGTTCATCATCCGGACGCCCGGTAATACTCATCAGCCCGCCAAGGCCCTGTATCAGGAAATCGTAGCCTGCGCGCGGAGCATACGGTCCGGTCTGGCCGAATCCGGTAATGGAACAATAAATCAGTCCAGGGTTCAATGGTTTCAGCGACTCATAGTCCAGACCGTATTTCTTCAGTCCGCCTAACTTGAAATTCTCTATGACGACGTCGGATTTTGCCGCCAGTTCCCGCACCAGTTGCTGGCCCTCCTGGCGAGTGAAATCAATCGTCACCGACTTCTTGTTACGGTTTGCACACAGGTAGTAGGTCGAGTCACTGGTGTCGTTGCCGGCGGCATCCTTGATGTACGGGGGACCCCAGGTGCGGGTATCGTCACCCGCAACCGGACGCTCGACCTTGATGATCTCGGCTCCGAGATCACCGAGCATTTGCGCCGCCCAGGGGCCGGCGAGAATCCTCGACAGGTCGAGAACGCGAATATGAGACAAGGCGCCTGACGCGCCTGCTTGTGCCATCTGTCAACGAACTCCTGTGTGAACGCGGAGTAGCCGAATACCGGTTCCGGCCCCGGTTTATGTTGATGTGCCTGAAATTCAGCACATACAGCGCCCGTCTGGAGTGCTCGCCGGTTATTCGATGAACATCGAAGGGCAATCCATTCTAATATCTGGCCAGCTGGTTAGCCGGGCAGCTGCATGTCCTGATTTTTACACAGTTCGCATTCACCTGCGCGTGACGCGTGAGCGTGATGGAAGACAATAAACTGGCGGCAATATTTTTTTGTGCCGTAATCGGAGGAAAACATGGCAACAGGCAAGATCAGTTTTATCGGACTTGGCGCCATGGGGCAACCCATGGCGTCGAACATCGTCAAAAAAGGAACGTCGCTCACCGTCTACGACATTGATCCGGAACGAATGCGGCCGGTTGTCGAGCTGG
>JASFUE010000034.1:0-16538 GCA_050050435.1 Burkholderiales bacterium
TGCGAAGCCTCGTCAGCGAGCAGGGCGGTGATGTCCACGGGCACCTCGCGCTCCAGTTCTCCGACGGCTTGCAGGCGCGTCGCCAACAGGATTTCACCAACCAGGTCATCCAGTTCGGCGATGTCCTTCTCCAGTTGCCCGAGCAGTTCCGGTCGCTCTCCGCGTTGCATCAACTCCAGCGCGATGCGCATTCGTGCAAGCGGCGAGCGCAACTCGTGTGACGCGGTCGCCAGCATCTGGCGTTGTGAATTGACGAGGTTCTCGATGCGCTGCGCCGCGCGGTTGAAACTCTCGGCCAGATTGGCGACTTCGTCTTTTCCCTCGACCCGAACGCGTGCATCGAGTGCGCCGGTGCCCAGCAAATCGACACTTCTTTGCAGGTTCTCGAGCCTTCGGGTGATGCGCCTGACCAGCGGATAGGCGCCGATGGCAACCGTCAGTGCGAGCAACCCGAGCGCAAACACCCAGCCGTATTTAGGCGGACGACGATCCCGCGTTGCCATGAGTGTTCGCCCGTCGGCTAGCCGCAGCACGACGGGCCGGTGCCGGTCGCGCCAGCGACGGATGCTGTCGCCGCGAATAGCGGGAGGCGGAGGCGGAAGCACCTTGCCGGCATGGCTGATCACGCGGCCATCACGGTCTCGCAGGGTAATGCGGGCGGAGAACATGGCCGCGAGCTTGTTGACGGCTTCATCTATCTCGCCAGGCATTGCCGTTTGCGGTGGCAGGACTTCGGCCGCGATCAATCCCAGGCCGTTGAGGGGCGCGCGCTCGTTACCGTCACGCAACAGCCATACGGTCAGCGACATCAAGACCAGGAACACGATCAGTATGGCGACGAAAGCGAAATAGATTTGCAGGTAGAGATGTCGCATGGTGCGCTTCAGCTATTGTTCGGTTCGCGGGTAAACACATAGCCTGCGCCGCGCACGGTGATCACCCGGCGAGGATGCTTCGGGTCTTCTTCGATGGCGGCGCGAATCCGCGAAATGTGCACGTCGATACTGCGATCGAACGCATCGAGTTCTTCGCCGCGCAAGTGATCCATCAGCGTCTCGCGCGACATCACCCTGCCGGCATTGTCGGCCAGGGTGAGCAGCAGATCGAACTGATAGCTCGTGAGCGGGCGCTCGCGTCCGTCGATGCGCAGCGTGCGTGCATCGCGATCGATTTCGAGGTTACCGAACCGCAACACACGTCCGGTTGCGGCTTGAGGGTGCTGATGGCGGCGCAGAATCGCCTTCAGTCTGGCGACCAGTTCGCGCGGGTTGAACGGTTTTGGCAAGTAGTCGTCCGCGCCCAGTTCCAGCCCGACGATGCGGTCGGTGTCTTCGCCGCGGGCAGTCAGCATCAGGATCGGAATGTCCGACTTCGCCCGCACTTCGCGGCACAGGTCAAAGCCATCGCCATCGGGCAGCATGACATCGAGCAGCAGCGCATCGTAACGGTTGGTCGCGAGCAATTTCCGGCCTTCCGCAATGCTGGCGGCATTGGTCAGCCGAATGCCGAATCCGGACAAATAGTCGGCGACCATTGTCGAGAGACTGGCATCGTCTTCGATCATCAGAATATGCTCGGTCATAATCGAACGGGTGTTGCTGGATGAATCCGGACGAATGGCTGGCTGCAGCGAATAATGATCAGCCGCGGCTTGCGGCGCGGCTGATGCGATTCTAACGGCTACAAAGTGGTCCGGGTCAACTCATCGGGCGTGCCGTGCGGCCGCCGAGGCGGTCGCACGTGACCGGTTCTCAGAAGCCGTGGCGTCGCCCACCTGCCCAGCGCCCAGCCATTTCGGCCAATTGTGCACGCTGCTCGGGACTGAGCACGTCAGCCGAATCAGCCAGAGCCGTCATGATTGCTTTCGAACCGCGATCGAACACTGCCATTTCAGCGTTGCGGATCCGGTCCAGTTCCTCCCGGTCGACCTCCGTCTTGCTCAGGGCCGCGATCATGGCCTTGCGGTTAGCCTTGTGTTCTTCGCGCAGTGGGAACAACTCGTCGATCGCCGTGCGTACCACGGACTTGACCTGTGTCCGCTGTTCCGGAGTGGCGTCGATCTTGCTCAAAGCGCGTTCCACCATATAGTCGGCACGTTCGCGCACCACGCCCGGGTCGCGCATGGCTTTTCCGTGGCGGCATTCGCCCTTGCGCGAATGTGAGTGTCCTTCGTACCCGGCGAATGCGCCGATGCCGCTGGCGATCAGGATGCTGGCCAGGCCGCCCGTGACCATGCCCTTGAGAAATGGCCGCCGTTTTTTCGGGCTCTTTCCCGGTGCTCCGTTGGTTTCCTTGTTCATACCTGACTCCTTTCAGTCTTTGCGAATCGATTGCCGCTACGCCATTGCAGCGGACAGCCATATTCTCGGAGCCCGGCGTTTCCACTGTTTTTTGGAAAGGTAAAGTTTTGTAAAGCCGGTGCGAGGGCGCGGATCGGTACATGTAGCCAAAATTGCTTCTCAATCGGATTGAATTGACGGATCTTTTGCCCCAAGATCAGGTCTCAGTTTTCGTGACTCTGGCGCTTCAATGTCATGATTGAAACCAACGGCGAACCGGTACGCGCTGGCGAAGTTGATGCACAGCGGCAATGGGAGCAGGTTCTGAAGATGGCCTGGCGCCCGGCATGGTCCATTCGCAGCCGCAAGGGATGTCTGGCGCCGCTCATTGACTGGTGGAAAGCGCGAGGGCGGCGAGGAGGCTGACCGGGCTCTGGCATCAGGACATTGACATGCCGCGAGGCTGGACGGTCGTTCCGTGCCGTTAACCCTTTCATTAGCACGGATTTGATCTGGAAGGGATCGCCGTGGAATTGGTCGTGAATGTTATGATGTGCCCCCCTGAGTTATCGTCTGCCGCAACAGCAGGTGCGCGCAGCGAAACATCTCACCCGGGCACTGGTCGTATTGCAGGGCATCAACCCGGTATCGGTGCCTGACAGCTGCGAGCGGCAGCGCGAGACAACGAATACGTTTTTATTTTTTTCTGAACAAGGCAGGTAACCATGGCACAACACGAACTTCCAAAACTTCCTTACCCGCAAAACGCGCTCGAGCCCCATATCTCCGCCGAGACGCTCGAATATCATTATGGCAAGCACCACGCCACTTATGTGACCAACCTGAACAAACTGATCGCCGGCACCGAGTTCGAATCGGCTTCGCTGGAGGACATTATCAAGAAAGCCTCGGGCGGCGTTTTCAATAATGCCGCGCAGGTGTGGAATCACACTTTCTACTGGAATTGCCTGAGTCCCACTGGCGGCGGTGAGCCCAAGGGCGCGCTGGCCAAGGCCATCGACTCCGCGTTCGGCAGCTTCGGCGATTTCAAGGAAAAGTTCTCGGCATCGGCCGCGGGCAATTTCGGCTCTGGCTGGACCTGGCTGGTGAAGAATGCGCAGGGCGGGGTGGAGATCGCCAACACCAGCAATGCCGGTAATCCGATGACCAGCAAGCTCACGCCGCTGATGACATGCGACGTCTGGGAGCATGCCTACTACATCGACTACCGCAATGCGCGTCCGAAGTATGTCGAAGCGTTCTGGAATCTGGTTAACTGGGATTTCGTCGCGAAGAACTTCGGATAAGAGGCTCCGAACCAGACAGTTCTTTATTGGTTTCGCGGCGGCGCTGAGCGAGCGTCGCGAAACCAGTTGCCCATGCTGGCGCCGTTTCACGGCGCCAGTTTTGTTTTACCGCCCTGGTGTTATTCCACTCTGGTTCCTTTATTGGCGTCAGTCGATGATTTTCTCTCTTGTTGTTCCATTCGAATTTCTTTCCATTGCTTGCCCTGTAGCGGCCACGCTCCTGCGAGCCCGACAATCAGAAGGATGACGCCTGCCCACGGAGACCAGTAGGCGCCCAGCATGATGCAGACAATGCCGAAACCTGCTCAGACGCCGTTAAGCAGGTAATTCTTTTCGAACCGGGTTCCACACTCAGTGCAGACTCGAGTATGTATTCCGGACTTTGCGAGGTAGCCGCCGCAATTTGAACACGTCATATCCATTCCTGACTTCCGGGCGCTGAAAGCATACTGGCCCTTTTGCTTATGCCTAGTAAATCAAATAAAAAACGCCCCGGACAGGGCCGGGGCGTTGTGCGTTTGCGTTATGTTGTTTCAGGCGGCTGAGGCGAATGCCTGCTCGCGGGTGATGCCCGCTGCTTTCAGTGCCTGCGCGATGCGATCGATTTCCGCCTGGGTGATTTTTACCAGTGGGGGACGCACATGCGCTTCATCGATTCGCCCGAGCAATACCAGCGCTTCTTTCATGCGGTTGTGCATGTCGAGGAAAGGCGGTGCATAAAACACCTGCGCCACCGGATAAATACGATCGTTGATGTCCTGTGCCGCTTTCAGATCGCCTGCCTTGATGGCGCTGAACAATGCAACCTGCAAGTCGACGATCACACTGCCGGCACCGGAGAGCAGGCCATTCGCTCCCATTGACAGTGATGCCATCAGCCACGAACTGTGCGTGGTCAGCACGTTGACCGGTCGCGGCAGGTTCTGGAAGGTGCGGATGTGTTTCTCATGCAGCATTGCGTCGTTGGACCAGTCCTTGATTGCCTTGATGGTCGACACCTTGTCGAACAGTTGCAGCAAGGTGTCAAACGGATAACCCAGTCCTGTGCCCATCGGATACTGAAAGCAGATCAACGGCAAGTCGGTTGCATCGGCGATGCGCTTGAAATGGGTGATCGCCATTTCCGGCCGCAACTGTCCGCCCATCGACATGCTGTTGGGCGGGAACACCAGCAACGCCGATGCGCCACCTCGATCCGCCATTGCAGCGATGCGAGCTGCTTCGACACTGCCGTCGGCATACACGCCATTGATCACCGGCACCCGATCGCCGACTTCCTCCATCGACGTGGCGAGAATGCGTTCCTGTTCATCAAACGTGCAGGCATGCACTTCGGACGCATGGCCGTTGACCGTGACCGCGCTCACGCCGGGCACCAGGGCGCAATCCGCTGTGTGTTTGCGTGTCGCCTTTTCATTGATCGACAGATCGGCGTTAAGGACCAGAAGGGTGGCCGGGATGACGCCTTGAGGTGTGAAATCCTTGAATCTGGGCATGACGCTTGATTCCTGTCAGCAACGGGTTTGCGAAGATCCGGTAACCGGATTGGCTGCATGAAGCGTGCCTGTATCCTTATGATCCGTTGGTTATTTTTCTTGTTCCGGATGCCGGTGTCAGGCCACCTCTTTAAGCATACCGGGCCGCGTGCCGGGGCGTCAACACGGCAACGGTAGACACGATGCGGTCTGTTCAGGTGTATTCGCGTCGCTGAAAAGCGCCGGCGTGTTTGCCCGAGAACAGGTTGTGCCCTTTACTACATTCGCATTGGTAAAAGTTGCATCGGCAACGGTTGCATTGCAGTAAATTGCGCGCGAGAAATTTCTTTGAACACCTTTGCCACATTGCTGTAACCTGAATACACATAGTCCAGGTAGAAGACGGTCGCAGTGCGGCCGTATCGCCCGGTCATATTGATGACCGGATCCCGCATGGAAACTTCCTTGGCACGGGGGACGAAATGGCAGCAAAAACCGGGTCGCGAGGCGTCGATGCAAAGAAAGATCCGATCTTCGCGAAATACAAACCGCTGGCGGCGACTTACGATGAGTATTTCGCCGAGGCCGGCAAGGTTCGCCCGCAGGCGAGCACTGTCGTTCAGCATCTTGAAAATCTCGGGCGCGACGAAATCCGCGCGCGCATGCGCCTGGCGCACGCGAGTTTTCTTGAAGGCGGCATTACCTTTTCGGTCTATTCCGATGCGCGTGGGGGAGAGCGGGTATTTCCGTTCGATCCATTGCCGCGTGTCATCGATCCGAACGAGTGGCGCCATCTCGATCGCGGACTGAAGC
The DNA here is from genome assembly GCA_050050435.1 of Burkholderiales bacterium. Lineage (GTDB taxonomy): Bacteria > Pseudomonadota > Gammaproteobacteria > Burkholderiales > Eutrophovitaceae > SG8-40. The sequence continues at coordinate 5,875 of JASFUE010000034.1, forward strand.
AGCGCGTTGAGGCGTTGAATATCTTCCTCGGCGATATCTACAGCAAACAGAGGATTCTCAAGGACAAGAAGATTCCCTCGGCCATTGTGCTTGGTTCCCCGGTCTACCGCCCCGAGGTGCAGGGCATCCGGCCGAGAAACGGCAACTACATATATGTTGCCGGCATCGACCTGGTGCGCGATCAGCAAGGCGTCTACCGTGTCCTCGAGGACAACGTGCGGGTGCCTTCGGGTGTTTCCTACGTGCTGGAAAACCGTATCGTGATGAAGAAAACCTTTCCGCGGCTGTTCGATCGGCACAACGTGGTTCCGGTGGAGGAGTATCCGAACCGCTTGCGCCGCGCTGTTACCTCGGCCGTTCCCGGGCGCGGCACCAACATGGTGGTACTGACGCCGGGCGTGTTCAACTCTGCCTATTTCGAGCACAGCTTTCTCGCCCGGCGCATGGGTTGTGACCTTGTCGAGGGCCGCGATCTGACTGTCATACGCAAGCGTGTGTATGCCAAGACAACCCGCGGCCTGCAGCCGGTCGATTCCATTTACCGGCGCATGGATGACGATTTTCTCGATCCGCAAGTCTTCCGCAAGGACAGCATGCTTGGCGTGCCAGGGTTGGTCGAAGCCTATGCGAAAGGCAACGTCGTGCTCGCCAACGGCATCGGCAACGGCGTTGCCGATGACAAGGCGATTTATCCATTCGTGCCCGACATCATTCGCTATTACCTTGACGAAGATCCGATCCTCGAGCAGGTGCCGACCTATATCTGCGATCGCAAGGCCGACCGGAAATACACAGTCGAAAACATCGACAAACTGGTGGTCAAGGCGGTTAACGAAGCCGGAGGCTACGGCATGCTGGTGGGGCCGAAAGCCACGCGCAAGGAATGCGCCGAGTTCGTCAAGAAAGTGAATGCCAATCCGCGTAACTACATTGCACAGCCACTGGTGGAACTGTCCGCGTCACCGACCTGGACGCCACGAGGTCCGGCGCCAAGACGGCTGGATTTGCGCCCGTTCGTCCTGCGCGGAAACGATACCTGGGTGCTTCCCGGCGGCTTGACGCGGGTGGCGCTGGTACGCGGTTCCTATGTTGTCAATTCGAGCCAGGGTGGCGGTTCCAAGGATACCTGGGTTCTGGAGAGCAAAAAACCATGATCAGTCGTGTCGCTGAAAGTGCATTCTGGCTTGCGCGCTACCTGGAACGGGTCGAGGACATCGCGCGCATGCTCTACGTCAACATCAATTTCGTGCTCGACGTCAATCTCGAAGGTGTACCGCGCTGGTGGCCGCTGGTAGTGGCAGCGGGTGCGGAAAAGGAATTTCGCGCCCGCGCCCCGGAAGCCAGTCGTGACGACGGTGAAACCGTGCAGGAGTTTCTTTGCTGGGATCGCGATCATCCCTCTTCGATTGCGTCCTCTTTGGACCGGGCCCGTGAAAATGCCCGCACCATCCGCGAAACCATCAGCCTCGAGATGTGGGAAACACTCAACGGCCTGTCGTTGTGGTTCAACAGCGCCGATGGCCGGCGGCGTTACCAGCGAGAGCGCTTCGAGTTTTATCAATACCTGCGTGACCAGTGCGTGCTGTTCCAGGGCTTCGCGCTCGATACCATGCTGCAGTCCGAGGCCTACCACTTCATGCGCCTGGGCACATCACTGGAGCGTGCAGGGCAAACCGCGCGCATTCTGGATGTGAAGTATCACGCTCTTGGTCCGACCGGTCGCAGCATCGAATGGCCGAGGGAAATTGCGCAGTGGCAGGCGATACTGCGTTCGTGTTCGGCAATCGAACCTTATTTCAAGGTTGCCCAGGGAGAACTGAGCGGCCAGCAGGTTGCCGAGTTTCTGTTGTTCGATGAGGATTTCCCGCACTCGGTATTGCGCTCACTCGACCAGGCGCAAAAGTTCATGCAACTGGTGCGGCCGCGCGGCAAGGCTGCGCACAGCATGAAAGCGTTGAATTTACTGCGCAACCAACTGGACGCGATGTCGATGGATGAAGTCGTCATGCAGGTCGGCTTGCACAAGACGCTGATGTGGATCGTCAATTCCGTGGCCGATGTGTGCGCCGCGGTCGAAAACGAGTATTTCCTCGCGCCAACCCAGGTACGCCGGCATCGCACGCTGCCACGGCGGCGGCTGGCAAAGAGCGCGTAGGCCACTCTTCTGCGCCGGCAACGCCGGATGCGTGCCACCCGGGTTGCACACCATGCATGTGCACCACGCAAGGAACTGCTCGTCAGATCAGCAACGCCGAGAGCAGGGTGGCAATACCCAGAAACGACATAAAACCGGACACGTCGGTGACGGTTGTCAGCACGATCGACGATGACTGCGCCGGGTCTTGACCAAAGCGATTGAGCAGGATAGGCGTCAACGCGCCCGCCACTCCGGCGATGATCATCGAGATCACCATCGAAAGCACAATCACCAGCACAAGGCCAGCCGAACGGCTCCAGATCCACACACCGATTGCGGTCGTCGTCGCAACCGCCAGGCCATTGATCAGACCGACACTGGCTTCCTTCCAGACCATGCGCGGCCATGACCGCATCGTGATTTCGCGCAGTACGATGCCGCGCATGGTAACGGCGAGTGCCTGCGCGCCGGCGTTTCCGGACTGTCCGGCAACGACCGGCAGCAATACTGCGAGCGCGGTGACCTTGGCGATGGTGCCTTCGAACAAACCGACCACGGCGGCGGCCAGAAACGCAGTGAGCAGATTGATCTGCATCCAGGGCAGGCGTTTGCGCACGGCGAACATCGAACTCGACAACGCGCGTTCGTCGCGGCTGGCACCCACCATGGTCTGGATATCGATGCTCGTTTCCTGCTCGATTGCCGACATCAGGGTGTCCTGATGGATGACGCCGACGAAACGTCCTTCGTGGTTGATCACTGGTAACTCGCTGATCGGCCGGCTTTGCAGCAGATCGACCACGTCCTCGCGCGGATCGAGTTCCTGTGCCGCCGCAAGTAACGGGTGGGTGATTTCGCGTAACGGCAGCGATCCTTCGGCGACGGCGAGGTCGTGAAGTTCCACCCGCCCGGCGAGATGGCCTGCATCGTCGACCACGAACATTTCGCGCAGCCGCCGTCGCTGCATGGTGCGCAGCCGGTCAAGCGCTTCCTTGACGGTGAGATCGGCGCGGATGAAACTCACGCGCGGGTCCATCAGGCGCCCGGCCGAGTTCTCCGGATAATCCAGCATGTCCCGCAGTTCACGCGCGACCTGTGCATTAAGCCTGCTGAGCCAATGTTCGCGTTGTTCCGGCGTGTCACGGATCAGTACCGCAGCACTGGCGGCGGGCGCTGATTCGGTCAGCAGATGCGCACCGATGTCCGGCGGCAGCCGCTCGAGCACGGCATGCGCAACATCCGGCCCAAGGCGTTGCCAGACGCCGGTGGCGGAATGACCATCCTGTTCGGAAAGCAAGGCGGCCGCATCGGCCGCCGGCATGGCTTCGAGCCGGCGCGCTGCTTCGCCGGGATAGTCCAGGAAGTAGCGGTGGTTCAGTGCCAGCACCGCTGGCAAAACATGGCTGCTCACGTCTTGTCCGAAACGATTGGTTTGGGTTTGGGCAGCACCGACAAGGCGGTTTGGGCCAGCACGGAGAATGTGCCCCAGTAGCCGCTGGCCAGCATGCCTGACAGTGTCTGTTCATCGTCGCTCTGTGCCGGACGATTGCCGCGCGCCATTGCCCGCTCCAGTGCGCCCCGGCGCAACACGCCAATGAGGTGCTCATTTCGATCGATAACCGGGATGGCCGCTGTTTGTTGCCAGCCGCGCCGCCGTGCGATGCCGCCGATGGTAACGCTTGCTGACAATACCGTTTGCGGTGTCCGGGTAATGTTCGAGAGCATTGTCGCTGCCGGTACGCGCAGCAATTCAAACACGCTGACGATGCCCGTCAGGCGTTGCTCGCGGTCAACCGTAAACACCAGATCCACTTGTGCTTCCTTGCCACTGCCGATGCGCGCGATGGCTTCACCGACCGATGTTTCAGGCGGAAATACCACGATATCCGGATCGATCCAGGCGCCGACCGAGTCATCGGGGTAGTACAGCAGCAGGCGTGATGTCATTGCCACCGCTGTCGGTAATCCGTCCACGAGCTGGCTTTGCAAAGGGTCTGCGATCTGGCGCAGGATTGCGACCGCGGTTTGCGTACCCGTGTTGGCCAACAACGCCTGCGCAGCTTTCGTATCGAGCGATGTTATGACATTGGCCGCGGAAGAAGGCAGCATCGCAGATAGCACCGGTGCGCCGGCGCGCGCCGGCAGATGCGCGAACAATGCGGCGGCGTCGCTGACTTGCAGGCGTTCCAGTATCCGTGCCGCTTCAGCGGGGTGGGACGTTACGAATGAAAGCGTCAGCGATTCGGAATCAGCCATGGGTCTTGCCCGCGACGACGGTAATTGCCCGCTCGTTATAGATACGCGCTGGCAGACTGACCCTGCCGTCGGCGGTTTCCATGACAAGCGCGGTGGCGGTGACGTCGATCACACGCCCTTCGATGTCGTCGACGCGCAGCGTCTGGCCGATCTGTACCGCCTCGCGAAGATAGTGCGCGCCAATAAGGTTGGCGACATAGTCGCGAGCGCCCAGACCAATTGACAGCGCAACGCCGCCAACCACGGCCGCGGCAATTGCCGCAGCGAAGATAACCAGGAAAGTGACCTTGATGCCGATCTGGTCGGCGCCAACCAGCGCACTGCCAACGATGATCGTGACCTGTACTACCCTTGCCAGGGCGGTGCGTTGTGCCGACGTAATGCCCGGTGTCGTGGTGCGTACCAGATCGGCGACGATGCGCGAGACGACGTAACCGGCAACGATGATCAAAACGCCGGCCGCCAGTGTTGGCAGGTAGGCAACAAAGCGGCTCAGCCAGGATGTAAACGGCGCGAGGCCAAGCACTTCGGTGGCGGCAATTGCGAAAAACAAAAGCACCAGCCAGAAAATGATTGCGCCAAGAACGCGCGAGGCCGCAGCCATGTGCAAGCGCGAGGCAGCCGGTCCGACCAGGCGGGCGAGCAGCTTGTCGAGCAAACGGGTCGCGCGTACCGCGATTACCCGCAGCAGCCGCGCCAGCAACCAGCCGATCACGAGCAATGCCACTGCCCCGATAATGCTCGGCAGGTAGGACAGGACGTTGTCGACAATGGCCGACACGACGTTGCTCAGGGCCGTACCGAAACCGGTTTCCTTATCCATGCAATGCGCTCCGGGATAACCGCGTCAGTGACGCGAGCCGATGTTCTTGCCAGCATAGCATCGTGGCCTGAGCACTTTCCACAAATTCAGTTGTAACAATCACAATGCGGGCGCGTTGCCGCCCTCGCTCATGGGAATACGCCGCGCAGCAATTTCGCCTCTGCAACCCGGTTGATCCCCTCGATCAGTGCTGCCGTTCGCATGTCGATCTTGTCACGCTGGCTGCGTAACAGTGTGCGTCGAAACGCACCGGTCATGATCTTGTGTAACCGGTCGTTGGTTTCCTCCAGGGTCCAGGCGAACTCCTGGGTGTTCTGCACCCACTCAAAGTAGGAAACAGTGACCCCGCCAGCATTGCCGAGAATGTCGGGCAGAACAAAGACACCGCGCTTCGAAAGAATCTCGTCGGCTTCCAGCGTCGTCGGACCGTTGGCGCCTTCGGCAAGCAGCTTGCATTTGACGCGCTCGGCATTGTCACCGGTGATCTGGTTCTGCAATGCCGCAGGTACCAGAACGTCGCACTCGAGTTCCAGCAGCGCTTCGTTGCTGATTTCCTCGGCATCCGGGTAACCTTTCAGGTAGCCGGTCTTTTCCACGTGCTCTGCCACCGCGCTCAGCACCAGCCCTTTTGGATTGTAGATGCCGGTAGACACGTCACTGACCGCAATGATTTTGGCGCCGCAATCGGTGAGGAACGTCGCTGCATTGCGCCCGACATTGCCGAATCCCTGTACCACTGCAGTGGCTTTTTTCAGATCCAGGCCAAGGTGCTCGGCAGCTTCCACGATCAGGTAAACCAGTCCGCGGCCGGTTGCTTCCTCGCGCCCCTGCGCCCCACCCAGCACCACCGGTTTGCCGGTAACCACTTCCGGCACGGGATGACCGATCTGTTGGCTGTAGGTATCCATGATCCAGGACATTACACGCGCGTTGGTGCCCATGTCTGGTGCAGGGATATCCCGGTCCGGCCCGATCATACTGACGATTTCCATGGTGTAGCGGCGAGTCAGCCGTTGTAGTTCGGGCCGTGACAGCTTCGACGGGTCGATGCGCACGCCGCCTTTGGCACCGCCGAACGGCAATTGCATCAAAGCGCACTTCCATGTCATCCACATCGCCAGCGCCGCGACCTCGCCGAGGTTGACGTCTTCGTGGTAGCGGATTCCACCTTTGGTAGGGCCCATGGTCAGCACGTGCTGCACCCGGTAGCCGAATACGGTTTCCACTTCCGAATATTTGTCGCGGCGGCACGGGAAGCTGACAATCAGGGTACGTTGAGGAAACAGCAGGCGGTCACGGATGTTCTCGTCCAGGTTCATCAGCTGTGCGGCGTGCAGAAACTGCTGTTGTGCCAGATTGAACATCGGCGAGTCCCACTCGGCTCGCGGTTCGACTGGCTGATCGAATGGTCTGATAACAGGGTCCATGCCTGTGCTCCTGTTCTGCTATGCGAGATGGCAAGTTTGTCCCGGACAGTGTAGTACGGATCGAACGACGGGTTTTTTTGGGGGGAAACGTCTGGTCGATGCGAGAACGGTTTTGCGGATCGTTTGATGCGCCTGAGCGAAAGGGAGGTGAAAGAAAAGCGGGCCGGAATATCCGGCCCGCGGGTGCTGATGCGTCGCGCCGGCCAGCCGTGCGCGGGATTTCGTGACTCTATTTCAGGCAGCGTTGCGCCGCCATTGACTCTGTCGGCCTGCTAGCGGTTCCATTTCGCATACCCGCTGGTCGTGCCGTCGGCCCAGTTCACCTGTGTGACGCCAACAAAACGGTTCTTGCCGGAGATGCCGGTGTATTTGCCGGTACCGCCGGTGAATGTAAAGGTGCCGGGGCCCGGTGCGCCCGGGCCTGTCGACGTTGACGCGTTTTCCCAGGTTACATATGCCTGGTCGCCATCGATATCGGTGACGATGCAGTAACCACCAGCCTGCGTGGTGTTCTTGTTCAGGTCCAGATCGTAATAAGCCGGGCACCTGACGCCGGCGAGGTGGAACAGGCCGCTTGCGCCCTTGTCGCTGAAGAATGTGCCGCTGAACTCCCCCACCCAGTAGAAGTGCCCTTCCTCAATCTGGTATGCCTTCCCGGTGCCGAACCAACCAAAGTGTCCGACGGGCTTCCAGTTCTCGGCATGGGTTACGGGGGAGAGCGCCAGCATCATGAAACCGGCAAGCGCAATGAATCCGTATCTCGAAACAACGCCTCTGAATCTGCTTTTCATTTTTCAGGTCTCCAATTGTTTTGACGGCATACACATCGCGCGGTTTATCCAGCACGCGGCTGTTTCGTCACGTAATCAAGTCGTAACCGAACATGCCGCGGGCATGGAAAACCCCGCAATGGCCGCAAACATACCGGTAGGTGACTTACCGATTGGTTACCGATTGGAGAAAAACGAACGTAGGTCAGTCGAACAGGCAGGGGAATAACGGGCCGGCGCCTCGTTCTGCTATGCACCCATGATGCTGCAGCGCATTACGCCGGGAAACTGCGAATCAGTTCTCCGGGTGTGCCGCAGTCGGCAACACGGCCATTCTCATTCACAACATGTTTTCCGTTGACCCACACACCCAACACACCGCTGGGTGGAATATCGACCCTGGCGGCACCGGCAGGCAGATCCGACACCCGGTGTTTCTCACCGCGCCCGACAGTATCCGGATCGAACATCAGGATGTCGGCGTGCGCGCCGGCAACGAGGCGGCCACGATCGGGGATGCGGTAGGCGTCGGCGAGCCGGCTGGTCAGCATCTGCACGGCTTGTTCCAGGCTCAGATCGCCGCGCTCACGCACCCAGTGACCAAGCAGGTGCAGGCCGAATCCGGCGTCACAAAGAAATGACAAGTGCGCACCTGCATCTCCCAGGCCGAGTGCAGAGTAGGGATTGATTAGCAAGTCGCGCACGCGGTCTTCGTCGATGTTGAACAGCGCGCAGTCGAACATGGTTTCCAGTCCGCCGTCGATCGCATGGTCAAACAACCAGTCAAACGGGTCCTTGCCGGCTTCCTCTGCGAGATCGATGACCAGTTTGCCGACCAGATCAGAAAATTTTGCATTGCGCACTTCCTGCACCCGCATCAGCTTGAAGGAGTGATATGAAAAGCGCACCGGCACGCTGGTTGTGCGTGCTTCTGCCTTGACGGCTTCGCGAAACGAGCAATCGGCAAAAAATTCCAGATATCGTGGCGTGCCAAGGGATTCCATTGCGGGGCGCCACGCGATCAACGCATGCAACGGGTAGGGCAGAGCCATGGAAAACTCCATTCCAAGCGGATAGCTGGCCACTTGTCCCCATAGTTCATGTCCGCGTTTTCGGGCATCAGCAATTTCGCTGAATTCACGTACCACGCGTTCCGGGTCGTTGGGATCGGTAAACATGGCGCAGATCATCACCGGCCGTCCGTTGCGCCGGGAAATGTCCTCCAGCCACGGCACCGTGCTGGTCATGCCTTTCGTAAGCATGAACACGCCTTTGCCTTTTTCGCCCAGCGTACCGGTCAGTTCCATCATCTCGTGCTCATCGGCAAAACGCGACGGCATCGGCGTGCCGTTGATACCGTTGTGTTGTTCCAGCGTCGAGGTAGCAAAACCGATCGCACCGGCGTCTATTGCTTCGCTGACGATCTGTTTCATTCTGGCCACTTCCGCCGGTGTGGCGGCGCGCTTCATTGCCTCCTCACCCATGACGTTAACGCGCACTGAAGAGTGGCCGCAAAAGGACGCAACGTTTGGAACCATGCCCTTGCGTTGCAGGCAGTCGAGATATTCCGGATAGGATTCGAAATCCCAGTCGATGCCGGCCTGCAAGGCTTCCAGTGGCATGCCCTCGACAACCGCAAGATTGCGCGCATTCAGTTCGCGATGCTCGGGTTTGGAAGGCGCAATGGTGAAGCCGCAGTTGCCGATGACAACCGTGGTAACGCCGTTAACGGGAGACGGCGTCGCGAACGCGTCCCAGGTCAGTTGTGCATCATAGTGTGTGTGCAAATCGATGATGCCGGGCGCGATGACAGCGCCCTTGGCATCGACGCGATCGCGAGCCGCGCCCGATTGCTCCCCGACACCAACGATGCGGCCATCCGTTACCGTGACTGCGCCATGCTGCGCCGGGCCGCCGAGGCCATCGACGATCCGCGCGTTCTCGATTACCAGGTCGTGCATTGCTCTCCTCCTGCTGCGCTTGTATTGCGTTTGCCAGTCCAGCCCGATGACGGCGAAGCGACTGATTAGCGTGCGCAGATATTCTTGTTGTGATGGCTTGATGTATATCCGCTTTTGCCAATAGTTTAACGCGTAGTCCAGCGCGCGCCATCGCTTTGAACTGGAGCGGGGACGTCAATCGAACGAGAAGGTGAAGAACAGGTCGACGGCGTCAGTTTCGCCGCTCTCCGAGCGCAGTGACCAGCGCCGGGTGAGCTGATAACTTACGCGGAATGTGTTGGCCGCGGCGTTGGTACTGAATTCCTGGGTGAGGTAGATCTTGTCAGAGATCTGTTTGCCAACGGCAACCACGCTGCCTTCCGAACCACTGCTGCCCGGGATGAATGTGATTTCATCCAGCCCCACCGCGCGCGCCAGTTGTTGCTGCAGCGGCGAGGTGCCGAGACCGGCAGCCATCGCCATCGCCGAACTTTGCATCGTATTGGTGTCCTGCGCGCTTCCTGATTCGGCTTCACGCCCGAGTACCAGCCATGCCAGCTTGTTGGGATCGGACACGTTCGGTTCGGATACCAGCCTGATGCGCGGGTCGCGTGCAGTGCCGGTGATCTCGACGCCGGCTTCCACCTGCTGGTTCTTGCGCATGGCGCGAATGTTCAGTGAAGGATTGTTCACCGGGCCGGCAAAGTAGATGTTGCCCTTGTCGATTTGCAGTCGGCGCCCGTAGGCTTCAAAAGTGCCGCTGGCCACACTGACCTCACCATTGGCTGCCAATGGCTTGTCGGGTGCGCTAGTCAGGTGGACCTGTCCAGCCATGCGCGCATCCAGACCGCGTCCGACGATGGTGAAATCGGGACCGAGGTCCAGTTTCAGGTCGAGCAGCGCGCGTTTCGTATCTGCACCCATCTGTGATGGTTTTTCGCGACCGACCACAACCACATCGTCGCCGAGGGTCGGGAAAGTGCGATTGCGCAACGCGACGCGTCCCTGATCGGCCGTCAGCGCACCCGTTAGTGAGAAAAGTTTCTTGCGGTAAGCCAGTTCACCCGCCCCGGACACGGTCAGGCGCAACTCCGGGTGCTGGATCACCGCCAGTTTGCTTGCGCTCCATTGGAGCTCCATAACCGGCGAGATTCCGGATGCAAGGAAACGCCCTTTCGCGCTGATCTCGCCCTCGCCGGCCTTGAACCGGAACTGCGTCAGCGTCAGTGCATTGTCACCGAACGTCGCGCGAATCATGCCGTCGCGCAGGAAAATACCGTTGGCGACACTTTCCAGTTTCAGTTTGTCGCC
>JASFUE010000035.1:0-16492 GCA_050050435.1 Burkholderiales bacterium
CCAGGCCAGGGGCGAATTCGTGCGCCTCGCACTAGAGGCCGCTGGTGCAGACGAAACCGATGTGGCCCGGGAGCCGGGAGATGGTGTCGATGTCATGCTGCAAATGATGGACGATGGTGCTCGCGCGCCGTTCGCGCCGCCTTTCCTCAAGGCCGGGGCGTTGCTCATTGCCCAGACGGCAAATATTCTGCAATACCTCGGGCCGCGCCTGGGGCTGGTGCCAAAAAGCGAAGCAGTGCGCCTGTGGGCGCACCAGCTGCAACTGACCGTAACCGATTTCGTCGCTGAAATTCACGATACCCATCACCCGATTTCCGGGTCGTTTTATTACGAAGAGCAGAAACGTGAGGCGCGCCGTCGCAGCGAGCAGTTCCTGGACGAACGCCTGCCGAAATTTCTCGGCTATTTCGAGCGTGCAATCGAAAACAACATCAATGGACGCGGCCATATCGTCGGGCGCAGTTTGTCCTATGTCGATCTGTCGATATTCCAGTTGATCGACGGCCTGTGCTACGCCTTTCCCCGGACCATGTCACGGCGCAAGCGAAACTGGCCGTTGCTTTATGCCGTGCATGACAAGGTGATGGCCAATCCCAACATCGCGGGCTACCTTGCGTCGGAGCGACGCATCGCCTTTAATCAGGACGGCATTTTCCGTTGCTATCCTGAACTGGAGCGTTGAATGCGCGACACCGGGGCGTTGCCATCCGGACAGCCACCCGATGATGGAGGCGAGCAGCCGGCTTCGGCGACACAACTGTTCCTGGCGTTCACACTGCTTGCCCTGCAAGGCTTTGGCGGTGTGATCGCGATCGCGCAACGGGTTCTGGTGGAACAGAAGCGCTGGCTTACGCGCGAACAGTTCGTCGAGATCCTTTCGCTCGCCCAGGTGCTCCCCGGTCCCAACGTGTGCAACGTGGCGCTGATCATCGGGGATCGGTTTTTCGGCTGGCGTGGCGCTTTCGCCGCACTCGGGGGGATGATGGTGGTCCCCGTGGCAATCGTACTCGTGGTTGCGGTCCTATATGCACAGTACGCGACGCTGCCCGTGGTAGCCGGTGCTTTTCGCGGTATGTCTGCAGTGGCGGCCGGGTTGATCCTCGGCACGGCGCTCAAGCTTGCTTCGGCGCTCGGTTCCAACCCGATGGGGCAGCGGGTGTGCTGGCCCGCAGGCGCGCTGGTTTTCGTCGCTGTTGCGTTGCTGCGATTGCCGCTTGTATGGGTCCTGCTCGTGCTCGGCTCGCTCACCAGTGTGTTTGCCTGGACGCGTTTGCGCGCACTGAATACAGGGCAGGACTGAGAACATGCCGTTCGCCGACTGGATGACGCTGCTGGGACATTTCCTGTTGTTGTCGCTGCTGTCCATCGGTGGTGCGATAACGGTCGCGCCGGACATGCACCGGGTGATGGTCGAGCAGATGGGGTTAATCAGCGATGCGCAGTTCAGCGCATCGATTGCCATTGCCCAGGCATCACCGGGGCCAAACGTGCTGTTTGTCGCCGTGATGGGTTATCAAGCAGCCGGTCTGGCGGGCGCGATCGCGATTCTGCTTGCCATCATGTTGCCTTCGACAACGCTGGCACTGCTGGCAGCGCGCTGGGGGCATCAACGCGCCCACTGGCTCAGCGTGCGTGCTTTCAAGGCGGGGATGGCCCCCCTGGTGGTTGGACTGTTGATGGCCACCGGGTGGATCCTGGCCAGCGCCATCGATGGCTGGCAGCATCTGATACTGACCGCCGCAGCCGCACTGCTGGTGTGGAAAACGCGGCTGCATCTGCTGGTGATGATCAGCGTCGGCGCGCTCGTCGGCGCATTGGGTTGGGTTTGAGCGGGGTACGTTGCCTGCCGGCTGGATACCCGCGCCGGTAATGTCGCCGCGACCAGAGTAAACTGTCGGTCTGAGCAGCGTTTGCAAAGACGCGACAACGATATACGGGAGTGAACCATGAGTGCAAAAACCAAACTGTCTGCCGTCGATTCGACGAGTCTGCGTGCACGCATCAGCGACGAGGAATGGCAGGTTCGCTGTGACCTCGCGGCAGCGTATCAACTTGCGGCGCAAATGCGCTGGACCGATCTGATCTTTACTCACTTTACTGCGCGCGTGCCGGGCAGCGAGTACATGCTGATCAATCCATACGGCATGATGTTCGATGAAATTACCGCGTCGAGCCTGGTGAAGATCGACAAGGACTGCAATGTCATCGAGGATGTTACCGGGCATGGCGTGAACCAGGCGGGATTTGTGATTCATGGCTGTGTACATGAAGCACGCCCGGAAGTGAACTGCGTCATCCACACGCACACCCGCGCCGGTGTGGCGGTATCGGCGCAAAAAAGCGGATTGTTGCCGATCAGCCAGCATTCTCTGCGTACCTACGGCATGCTGACCTACCATGACTACGAAGGCATCGCACTCGAAATGGACGAACGCGAGCGCCTGGCCGCTGATCTCGGCCCGAGCTCCAAGGCAATGATCCTGCGTAATCACGGTCTGCTTTCGGTCGGGCAGACTGTCAGCGAAGCATTCGAAATCATGTACTACCTGGACACGGCGTGCCAGATCCAGGTCGACGCTATCGCTGGTGGCAAAGCGGAATTGCAGTTGATCGGCGAGCAGACCGCCAACAAGGGCTACATGCAATTCCAGGATGAGGGCGGTGCCGAAATCAACCGCTGCTGGAAAGCATTACTGCGCATGCTCGAGCGCAAAGGCATCAACTACCGCGTTTGACGGTGGCGACGCGTATCAAGCGAGAGGAGAGCTGAATGACTGCAGTTGGCACTGCTCTGGTTGTCGGCGTGGGTGCCAGTCTCGGCCTCGGTGCGGCCTCGGCCCGGCGTTTTGCCCGTGAAGGCCTGCATGTGGTGGTGGCCGGACGCACTGAACAGAAGGCGCAGCAGGTTGCCGAAGAGATTTGCAGTGCCGGCGGCTCGGCCGAAGCAGTGATTGGTGATGCAGCCAGTGAAGACGATGCCATCCGCTTTGTTGAAACGGCCGAAGCCAAAGGTCCGTTGGCGCTGGTATTGCAGAATTCAGGTAGCAACCGGCGCGATTCTTTCGTGCAACTGGCCACCAGCGACTTCGAAGAGATCTGGCGCGGACAATGTCTGGCCGGTTTTCTGACCGGGCGCGAGAGCGCGCGGCGTATGCTACCGCGTGAGCGCGGCACCATCCTGTTCACTGGCGCCACTGGTTCATTGCGAGGCGGTGCCGGATTTGCCGCCTTTGCTGCCGCCAAGGCCGGGCTGCGCGCAGTCGCGCAAAGTATGGCGCGCGAACTGGGCCCGAAGGGCATTCATGTCGCGCATGTCATCATCGACGGCGGTATTGACGGCACACGGATCAAGGAGCGCATGCCCGATCTGGCGCGCGAGCGCGGTCCCGATGGCTTGCTGTCAATCGATGCCATCGCCGAGACCTACTGGCAGTTACACATTCAACAGCGCAGTGCCTGGACATTCGAACAGGATCTGCGCCCGTGGACTGAAAAATTCTGATATCGGTTGCCAACAAGCGTGCAGGATGATGCGATGACAGAGAAAGTGATCGTCAACGTTCGCAACGGCGTGCAGAGCATACGGCTTAACCGTCCGGACAAGAAAAACGCGCTTACCAGTGACATGTACGATCGCATCATCGAGGCGCTGCGCAGTGGTGATGCGTCCGGTGACGTGGCCGTGCACGTGTTCCTTGGCGGGCAGGGGGTGTTTACCGCCGGCAACGACATCGGCGATTTTGCGCGCCACGATGGCAAGGTGCGCGACCCGGGCACGGGTGCGCCTGGCCTGATCCGGCTGTTGCCGGTGGTTGAAAAGCCGATGGTCGCAGCGGTCGATGGCCTGGCCGTTGGCATCGGCGCCACCATGCTGTTTCATTGCGATCTCGTCTATGCCAGTCCGGCGGCCAGTCTGCGCACACCATTTCTCGATCTGGGTCTCGTGCCCGAAGCCGGTTCGAGCCTGCTTGCGCCGCTGCGCATGGGGACGCAACGTGCGTTCGAACTGTTATGCCTGGGCGAGCCGTTCGATGCGCAGCGCGCGCTCGAAGCCGGCTTGATCAACAAGGTGGTGCCGGCGGACGAACTCGAAGCCGTGGCATTTCAGGCAGCGACACGGCTGGCGATGAAACCACCGGGTGCGCTGGCCGCAGCGCGTAAATTGCTGCGCGGTGATCCGGCAGCAATTCTGGCGCAGATCGAGCATGAGAGCGAAGTGTTCGCGCAGCGGCTCTCCTCGGAGGAGGCGCGCGAAGCATTCAGCGCGTTCATGGAAAAGCGCAAGCCCGATTTCTCCCGGTTTCGCCGTTCTGGCTAAACCGGTAGCAGTGATGGCAGCCGAACCGATCTGGCGCCCTTCCGCCGAGCGTATCGAACGCGCCGGTATGACGCGCTATCTGCGCTGGTTGAAAGCCAACCGTGGCTTGCAGTTTGCCGATTATGAATCGCTGTGGCGCTGGTCGGTTGATCACATCGAGGACTTCTGGAAATCGATCTGGGAGTTCGGTGGCGTGCGGGCACATTCGGGGTACCGGCGCGTGCTCGACAAACACGTCATGCCCGGGGCCAGGTGGTTCGAAGGGGCCACACTCAATTATGCCGAGCACGCGCTGGCGTGCGCCGCGCAGCCGGCACGGCGAGATAAGCCGGCGCTGGTGTTTCAATCCGAATTGCAATCGCGCACCGTGCTCACGTGGGAACAACTGGCACAACAGGTTGGTGCGTTGACGGCGACGCTGGGCAGGCTCGGCATAGAGCCGCAGGACCGGGTGGCATCCTACATGCCAAACATTCCGCAAAGCGTGATCGCACTGCTGGCCTCGGCCAGCCGTGGCGCGGTGTGGTCGAGTTGTTCGCCTGACATGGGGCCGGCGAGCGTGCTCGACCGGTTCCGGCAAATCGAACCGCGCGTCCTGTTCGCAGTCGATGGCTATCGCTATGGAGGCAAGGATTTCGACCGGCGCGATGTGGTTCGCGAACTGGTAGCGCAACTGCCGAGCGTGGGAGTCGTCGTATTCGTTCCCTATCTCGATGACGATGCAACGCTCGATCTGCAAACCGGCGAACAACGCCGGGTCAGCTCGATACGTTTCGACGATGCGATCGCAGAGCATGCAGCGCCCGAATTCCTGCCGGTGGCCTTCGATCATCCGTTATGGATCGTGTACTCCTCCGGCACCACCGGCATGCCGAAACCGATCGTGCATGGGCATGGCGGTACGGTCGTGGAAAATATCAAGGGCCAGACGCTGCATCTGGACCTGGACGAAAACGATCGCTTTTTCTGGTTTTCCTCGACCAGCTGGATCATGTGGAACCTGCTGGTATCGAGCCTGCTCAGCGGTTGCACGATGATCCAGTTCGATGGCAATCCGGGTTATCCGGATGCGGGCACACTGTGGAAACTGGCGCAGGACGAAGGCATCACCTTTTTCGGAACCAGTCCGGCGTTTATCGGGCTGTGCCGCAAGAACGGCATTGAACCCGCCGCGCAATTCGATCTGTCGTCCATTCGCACGCTCGGTTGTACCGGCTCGCCCTTGACAGCCGATGCCTACGAATGGGTTTATCAGCATGTCAGCCCGGACTTGTTGCTCGCCTCGATTTCCGGCGGTACCGATCCCGGTACGGCTTTTCTTGGCTGTTGCCCGACGCTGCCGGTTTACGCCGGCGAGATGCAGTGCCGCGGACTCGGCGTTGCCACCTACGCATTCGATGATGATGGCAAGCCGGTTTACGACGAAGTCGGTGAGCTTGTGTGTGTGGAACCGATTCCGTCGATGCCGTTGTATTTCTGGGGCGACGAAGATGGTTCGCGTTACTTCGAGAGTTATTTTGATACCTGGCCCAATGTCTGGAAGCACGGTGACTGGCTCAAACTGGTTCGCCGCGCGGAGTCGGTCACCGGGATTATTTACGGTCGCTCGGATTCGACCATCAATCGCTACGGTATCCGCATGGGCACCAGCGAGATCTACCGCATCGTCGAGGCATTGCCCGAAGTGCTGGATTCGCTGACCATCGACCTGGAGTACCTCGGCAAGAAGTCCTTCATGGTGTTGTTCGTGGTGTTGCGTGAGCAGGCGCAACAGGTGTCACCGGGACTGGCGCAACGAATCGAAGCAACCATACGCACGCAGTTGTCCGCGCGCTATGTGCCCGATGAAATCGTCGCCATTCCCGATGTGCCCAGAACGATTTCCGGGAAAAAAATGGAAGTGCCGGTCAAGAAGATCCTGCTCGGAATGCCGGCTGCGGGCGCGGTGAACCGCGACTCGATGGCCAATCCGCTATCGATCGACTGGTTTGTCCGGTACGCCGAACAGCGCAACGCGGCAGGCTAACTGGCGTCAGAGTAAACGGCGCCGGATTGAATGCCGGCGCAACCATGTTGTCAGTAACACGAGTTCAATGCGGCAGATATTCGTCCAGTAGCTGCCAATGCGTGTCCACGGTGCCGGCCTCGATCAAGGCGGCAATCTGCTTTTCATCGTAGCCGGCTTCGGCGAGCACCATTGTGGTGTGCTGGCCGGGCGAGGGCGCAGCATCGAGTGCATGCACCGGTGCCGATGCCGGACGTATCCATGTTGCCAGCGGCAGCGTTACCGGATATCCGCACGGGTGCGGTCCGCGGCGCAATCGAAACGAGTGACCAGGCATGGCGTTGCTGCCTTCGACTACGGTGTCGACGGTGTACCGGTCACGAAGCTGTGCAAGCGTTTGGGTTGGCTGCGCGGCGGCACCGGGAATGGCGGCAAGGCATTGGCGCAACTCATCGAGCGTGAGCGTTTTCAGTTGCTCGCCAATGGCTTGAATCGATGTTTCGCCAGCGCCAACCGCCTTTGCCAGTTTAGCGCCGTCGCCGCGTCGACAACCGACGAAAGCCCAGCCATCCGCGAGCCGGTAGAGGGTTTGTTCGCAGCTTTCACCGCGCGCCTGTTGGCCGGAAGCGATTGCCTGTTCGCTTTTTGCGTGCTGTGCCATGAACGGAAACTGGACCAGTTGCGCGCCCATCGCCAGAGATGTGCGCACCATGGCACCGCCATGGCCGCGCTGGCGCGCCAGTAACGCCTGGGAAATACCGAGCACGGCACAAAAGCCGGTCATGTAATCGACACAGGAAGCGATGCCGTGAATCACCGGCTGATCCGGTTGCCCGAACCGCGCCATGATTCCCGAAGCTGCCTGCAAAACCGGATCGAAGGCCGGGTCATCCTTGTAGAGGCCGCCGTTGCTGCCACCCCATGCGCTGATCTGGCAGGAAATGATGTCCGGATTGACCGCCGTCAGTTGTTCATGGTCGATGCCGAGCTTGCGCGCCGAGCGGTCGAGGAAGTTGTGCAAAACGACATCGCTTTGCTTTACCAGGCTCGCCAGTACACTCCGACCGGCCTCGGTCTTCAGATCGATGATTGTTGCGCGCTTGCCCTGATTGACTTCGACACCGAACCACATGGTGTTGCGCGGACCGGCCAGCGGCGAAGGCGGATCGATGCGAATGACATCGGCACCGTGTTCGGCAAGGGTGCGCCCGCACGCCGGACCGGCGACCACATTTGATAGATCCAGTACGCGTATGCCTTGCAGCAGTCCGCCCGGCGGTGACGATTCGCCTGGTCGGGCGGCCACGTACCCGACTGCCGGTTTCAGCCAGTCTGCGTTTTCCACCCGCGTTGTCGGACGCAATTGCGCAGTACGGCTCGTTGCGGATTCGATCGAAACGAACTTGCCCGGCATACGCACATTGCCGCACTGCGCATCGGCCAGCTCGGCAGTCACGCCAGCGGCGAGCAGGTTCGGGTCCGCCAGCCATTCCCGGTCGGTCTGCACCACGGTGGCCGGCACGTTGGCCTCCCGCAAGAGCGCTTCCCATTCCTTGCCGGTACGTGTTCTGACGCGGCCGGAGATCAGTTCGATCATGCGGCTGCGCCAGTGTGTGCTCAGTTCGCCGCCGTTGTAGATGTTGTTTCCCTGTGCCGACGCGTCGTATGGACTGCTTGCTGTCATGCCTTCGGCAATGAGCTCGTCATAGACGCCGACTGTCTCGAGCAAGGCGCGCGTCTGGTAGGCATGGTCCATGGCGCAGACAAATAACAGCCGGTCATCAGCGCAGGGATAGAAGTACAGGCCTGGCATGGCGCGGCTTTTGAGATACGCCTTGATCGCGGCGAGATGACTCTCGTCCAGATGCTCGCGCAAATCGCGCAGGATCGGAAAGACGGTGTGCATCATGTTGTCGTCGACTGGCGGGAAGTTGTAGCGCGGCGGTTGTCCTTCGATACGCATGATCAGCAATGCCATGGCAGACAACACCGCATCGGCCAGTGGGACTTCGATGCTTTGGGCGCGACCGCTGCGCTGGCGCTCGAACAATGCCATCGATGCCGCCGCTGCACCGAGTACGCCGCCATAAGCCGATGCCATCGGAATGGCCGAATAGACCGGGTCGCCACCGATCATTGCAACGAGCGGAGCGATGTCGGTGTAAACACCAGCAGCAGCATCGATCATGCCTTCCCATGCCGGGTCGTTGTGACGGGCATCGCCGTGAGCAAACCCCGGCAACGAGACGTGAATCAACCGGTCGTGATTGGTGAGGCTGGCGTAGTCGATCCCGAGGCGCGCTGCTGCGCCGCCTTGCATGTTCTCGAATACCACATCGCTGCTGTTGAGCAGTTCGCGTACGCGAGCACACTGGGAGGCGTTTTTGAGATCCGCTTCGAGCAGGCGCTTGCCGCGATCGAGCAGCGGGTCACACGGATACGGCGTCCGGTCCGGACGGACGACTTCGACGACGTCTGCACCCTGGTCGGCCAGCAGCATCGAAGCGACGCGCGCGGCCCAGCCGCTACCGATACTGGTTACCCGGATATCCTCCAGTGGTGTTGCCGCTGACTTTGCGTTGTGCGCCATGGTGATTGACCTTTCGCAGTGCAAATGAACTGGTCCGTGCCGCAGGGCACGTACTGATATTACTCGGTGTTGTCGGAGCTTATTGATGTTTCCCCGCCGTGAGGCGACCTTTTTGTGCGCGTGCGGTGAAACACGGATTTATTCCTGGTTCGCTGGACACCGGCGATGGCGCTATCATGGGCAATTAGTCAGAGTGTTTCACGCACGCGAGTGATAACTGGCCATTTCTCTTGACACGCAGGCGACGAATGGACTGGGAGCGTTTCAGACAGGAGGTAAACAGCGACGCGGTGATCGCGCGCCGTGGCGCCGGTTCGAGCTTCCGCGTGCTGCTAGGCTGGGGTGAGGAGCGTTTCCTGATCACGGTGCGGGATGCCGCAATCGTTGCCGTCGATTCAGGCGCGCTGGTAATGCCGCAATGCGACTTTGCCCTGACCGGTACGGCCGCAGCCTGGGAACGCTTCAGCACGGTGCAGCCGGCGCCATGTGAGCAGGATATTTTCGCTTTCTTCCGCAGTGGCGAAATCGTCCTCAGCGGTGATACGCGCAAGTTCTACGCACATCTGATGTGCCTGAAACTGATCCTGCTGCATTTGCGGAGCCAGGGATGAGAGCGTTGATCGAGCCGGTGACCGGACGCTATGTCCATTTCGAGCTGGGCGGACGTGACTACCGCGTTTTTTTCGAGGAAGCCGGCGACGGCATTCCGCTGCTGTGCCTGCACACCGCCGGTGCCGACAGCCGGCAATTTCGCGGGTTGCTTAACGATCCCCGGATTACCGGCCGGTTTCGCGTCATTGCGTTTGATTTGCCGTGGCACGGCAAGAGTTCGCCGCCTGAAGGCTGGCAGGGCGAGCAGTGGCGCCTGACCAGCGCGAGCTACTGCGAACTGATTCTGGCCTTCATGCAGGCGATCGATTTGTCAGACCCGGTCGTTATGGGATGCTCGATCGGTGGGCGCATCTGTCTGAACCTCGCGCTCGATTATCCTTCACGGTTTCGCGCCATCATTGGTCTGCAATCGGCGGCGAGTACGCCGCGTTATTATGATCCCTCCTGGCTGGCGCATCCGGAAGTCAACGGCCCGGTGGCCGGGGCCGCAACGGTCATGGGGTTGATGAGCCCGCAAAGTCCAGCCGCCGATCGCTGGGAAACGTTATGGCACTACATGCAAGGTGGGCCCGGTGTGTTCGCGGGAGACCTGCATTTCTATCAGGTAGAAGGCGATTTCAGCGAGCGTGTGCACGATATTGATACGGGTATTACGCCGCTTTACCTGCTGACGGGTGAATACGACTATTCGTGCAGTGCGCAGGACACATTGGACACTGCAGTGCGTATCGCGGGTGCGGACGTGCGTATTATGCCCGGGCTCGGCCACTTCCCGATGAGCGAGAATCCGCGGGCATTCATCGAGCAGTTGTTGCCGGTTCTGGGCGAAATCGCTTCGACCGGCGAGAGTGCCTGATCGCACTGTGAGCTGCGCCAGTCTGTGAACTGCGCCAGCGCATGCGGCGATGTCCCCGTTCTGCCTTGCAGGCTTAGTCTGATTTCTTGATCCAGTCGGGGTCGGGCAGGTCCATGAACGCCTGCCCGAGTGCTTCGCTCCAGCGCGCGCGAATGTGGAGAAAGTACGGGTTTTCCGCTTCGATGATCTGATGACTGCTGATGCGCAAATCATCCGTGCGGACGACCACGACATCCAGCGGCGGGCTCACCGTGAGGTTGGAGCGGATGGTCGAGTCCATTGAGATCAGTCCGCATTTGGCGGCGCGTTCGAGCCGCGTCTTCCTGTTGATCACGCGGTCGATGATCGGTTTGCCGTATTTGGTTTCACCGATCTGGAAATAGCAGGTGTCGCTGTTGGCTTCGATGAAATTGCCGGCGGAATAGATGTTGAAAAGCCGCGGTGCTTCACCCCTGATCTGGCCGCCGAGGATCATCGATACGTTGAACTCGATCTTGAATTCCTCCATCGCTTTGCCATCGCGATTGTGAATTTCGCGGATGGCATCGCCGACGCAGCGAGCCGCTTCCAGCATGGTGTCGGCGTTAAGAAGGTTGCTCTTTTCCTGCTCTCTCAAGTTTTCCTTGAGCAGGCCGACGACCGACTGGGTAATCGAAAGGTTGCCCGCCGCCATCAGCGCAAGTGCGCGTTCGCCCGGATTTTCGAAAATGGATAGTTTGTGAAAAGTGGCGATATTGTCCACGCCCGCATTGGTGCGGGTGTCGGAGATCATCACGACGCCCGCATCGAGCAGCATGCCAACACAATATGTCATGGGTCAGTCTCGGAGTCCGGAGAGTGCGCAGCCTACCATGGCCGTGGCAAACAGTGCGCGGGTTCTACTGCTGTTGTTGCCAGTTGCGCCGCTTGCGTTTGCTGCGCGGGCCGCGGGAGCGGGAAACGTTGACCTCCACGTGCAGCGCTTCGTCGCCGCCACCGTGGCGCACGCCCCGGACCGGGCCGGCGTCGAGGTAGTCGCGACCGACTGCGAGGCGGCAATGGCGTTCCCCGGCCGGGGTGCCATGGGTGATATCCACGCTGTACCAGCCGCGCTCCGGACCCAGCCAGGCTTCGGCCCAGGCATGGCTGGCCGGGCTGGATTCGCCAGTATGAAAGTAACCGCTGACATAGCGCGCCGGCAATGACAGCAGCCGGCACACCGAGACGAACAGATGGGCGTGGTCCTGACACACGCCGCGGCCCAGCGCCAGTGCCTGCGCTGCGTCGTGCTCGACGGTGGTCGAGCCTTCTTCCCAGACAACGGCGTCACGGATTGCCTGGCCGAGTTCGAGCAGGGCCTGCGGGTTGGCAATGCTTTGCGATGTCCAGCTGGAGGCGAAATCGGTAATCGCCTCGTCGGCCGCACTCAGTGCCGTGGTTGCCAGATAGGCCAGCGGCGACAGGCCGCCTTCCTCGGTTGCGACCCAGCCCTTGGCGTCGCGGGTCTCGATCACGCCGTCGGCCAGAACGTGGATCTCGTCGAGCGGTTCATCGACGGTGATCAGGTGTGTGATGTTGCCGAACGCGTCGACCTGTTCGAGTTGGCGCCCGGGTGACTTCAGACTCCAGCGCACGGTACGTTGCCCGGCATCGACGCGCGGTGTCAGCCGCGCAATCTGCACCGAGCGGTCGAGCCGGCGCGTGTAACGGTAGATGGTCTCGTGCTGAATGAACAGAAGCATCGGTCAGTTGGTTACGGACACAAGGAAGTCCTGGGCGATGTGCCGGCCGAGACTGCTGATCCGGTCGAGGAAATCGTCAAGGAAATCGTGCAAGCCGCGTTCGAGTATCAGGTCGATTCGGGTGTAATGCAAGGAGGCATGCAACTCGCCAACCTGGCGTAAGGTTTCTTCCGATTGCTCATTGGCAACGGCTTGCAGGTGTTGCGAAAGACCTTCCGCGCAGCGGTGCAGCGAACGCGGCATGTCGGCTCGCAGAATCAGCAATTCGGCAATGCGCGCCGGTGTGATGCGGTCGCGGTAGACCTTGCGGTAGATCTCGAAAGCCGAGACCGATTCGAGCAAGGCGCGGTAGCGGTAATAGTCGGCTTCACTGGCTGAGGTCACGCCATCGGGGGCCAGCAGTCGAAACTGTACGTCGAGGATGCGGGCGGTGTTGTCGGCACGTTCGAGAAAAGTGCCAATCCGTTTGAAGTCAAACCCCTCGTCGCGCATCATGGTGCCGATGGTGGCGCCGCGTGACAGGTGCGAGCGCAGTTTGACCCATTCAAAAAATCCGGTCAGCGCATCGCCTTGAAGATGGTCGAAGCTGCGCAGTTTCAACTCGAGCCAGGTCGAATTGATGATTTCCCACTGATCAAAAGTCAATGTGCCGCGCACGGCGCGGGCATTCTCGCGAGCCATATTCAGATTGCTGACGATGCTGGCGGGATTGTCTTCGTCGAAGGCCAGAAAACGGATCACCTGCTCGGCTGAAATCTCGCCATGTTTCTCACGGTAGGTCTCGAGCTGGCCCACCATGGACAGGGTTGCTTCCCAGGATCGGTCGACCTCCCCGAATTCGCGCGGCAGCAGTGCCCAGTGGGTGTCGACCTGTAGCATGCGCGCCAGATTCTCGGCGCGCTCGGTGTAGCGCGACATCCAGTAGAGATGATCTGCGGTGCGACTGAGCATCATGTACGGTTCGCCATCAATCTTCCAGTACCCAGGTGTCCTTGGTGCCACCGCCTTGCGATGAGTTCACAACCAGCGAGCCTTCGCGAAGCGCAACCCGGGTCAGTCCGCCCGGAACAATGTGCACATCCCTGCCGGAGAGCACGAACGGGCGCAGGTCCACGTGGCGCGGCGCGATGCCTTCTTCCACGAAAGTAGGGCAGGTGGACAACGCCAGCGTCGGCTGGGCAATGTAACGCCCAGGATCCTGAATGATCTGCTCGCGAAAGCGCTTGATCTGCTCCTTGCTGGCTTTGGGACCGATTAACATGCCGTAGCCGCCGGCGCCGTGCACTTCCTTGACGACCAGTTCATGCAGATGTTCGAGCGTGTAGGCCAGATCGTCGGGATTGCGCAGTATGCGGGTTGGTACGTTATGGATGATCGGTTCTTCGTCGAGGTAGAAACGGATCATCTCGGGCACGTAGGGATAGATCGACTTGTCATCGGCGACCCCGGTGCCAATGGCGTTGGCAATGGTGACGTGGCCGGCGCGGTAGGCCGCGAGCAGACCCGGTACACCGAGCGCCGAATCCTGGCGAAACGCCAGCGGATCGAGAAAATCGTCATCGACCCGGCGGTAGATGACATGCACCGGCTGGGGGCCGCGTGTGGTGCGCATGAACACGAAGCCGTCGCGCACCATCAGGTCCTTGCCTTCCACCAGTTCGATGCCCATTTGCTGGGCCAGGAAGGCGTGCTCGAAATAGGCGCTGTTGTAGGCGCCTGGGGTGAGCAGCACCGCGGTCGGCTCCAGCACCTCGGCCGGTGCCACGCTGCGCAAAACGTCGAGCAGGATATCGGGGTAGTGCTCGACAGGCTCGACCGCATAGCGCGCGAACAACTCGGGAAACAGACGCATCATCACGTTGCGGTCTTCGAGCATGTAGGACACGCCCGAAGGCACCCGCAGGTTGTCTTCGAGCACGAAGAATTCGCCTTCGTCGGCCCGCACCACATCGACACCGGCGATATGCGCATAAACGTCGCCCGGCACCTCGATGTCCTGCATTTCCGGCCGGTATTGCGCGTTTCGAAGAACGTGCTCGGCCGGGATGCGGCCGGACTTGAGAATTTCCTGCTCGTGGTAGATGTCGCTGAGAAATGCGTTCAGGGCGTTGACCCGCTGGGTCAGGCCGCGCGACAGCCGCCGCCATTCCACCGCGGTCAGAATGCGCGGCACGATATCGAAGGGAATCAGGCGTTCGGCACCGGCGTTTTCGCCGTAAACGGCGAACGTAATGCCCATGCGCCGGAACAGCGTGTCGGCCTCGTCACGTTTTTTCGCCAGCTTTTCCGGCGGCATCTCCTTGAGCCAGTCCTGCAGCTTGCGGTAATGCTGGCGGGTCTGGTCGCGCCCATCCAGCATCTCGTTGTACGGAAGCGCGGAGGTCTTCTCAACGGCTTTGTTGCTTTGCATCATGCCCATCATATGACAAAGTTTTGACCGGGGAAACCAGCTGGTTGTGTTTGCGGCGCCGCAGCTCTGATTCTCGCGGGCCCGATGAGACTTTGAGATTCTGAGACCGACCCGGCAGAGTACAATCACGGCCTTTGACTCGGCGCCCGGCACTATTGGCCAGTTCGAATCCCGCCCATCATGGAGAAGGCATGACTGTTCGTACCACGATTACCGTTCTGGTGGTGGCGCTATGCGGTTTGCTGGCCGCTTGCGATCAGTCGGAGAAGGCGCCGGTGGCGCCGCCGCCACTGCCAGTCGGCGTGGTCAAGGCGAAGGTCGAAGATGTGCCGCTGACGATTGAACTGGTCGGCACCACACTCGGCAGCCAGGACGTACCGATTCGTGCTCGCGTTGAAGGTTTTCTCGAGACCATGAATTTCGAGCAGGGTGGTTTCGTCAAGAAAGGCGATTTGCTCTACACAATCGATCCGCAGCCGTTCGAGGCCAAATTGGTCGAGGCGCAGAGCCGGCTTGCTACTGCCAGGACCAATCATGTGAAGGCGCAGAGTGATCTGGCACGAATCAAGCCGCTGGCCGAGATCGACGCGGTCAGCCAGCAGGACCTGGACGGTGCCGTTGCCCAGGAGGCGGCGGCGCGCTCCTCGGTCACGGCCGCGAAAGCGGCGGTGGATCTTGCCAGGATCGAACTGGGTTACACCCGCCTGACAGCGCCGATCGACGGTTTGATCGGCTTGTCCAAGGCCAAGCCGGGCGAGTTCGTCGGACGCGAGCCTAATCCGGTGGTGCTCAATGTGCTCTCCGACATCGATCCGATCCGGGTGCGCTTTTCCATTTCCGAGCGCGAGTATCTGGAGCTGGCGCGGACTTACCTCGACAGGAGCAACACGAAAATCGACGGCGACGACCGGCCGCGACGCGAGCTGACATTGATACTGGCCGATGGCAGCGAGCACAAGTACAAGGGGAAAGTGGTAGCGCGTGCCCAGGCGATTGATCCGGAAACCGGTACCTATACCATCGAGGCGGCATTTCCCAATCCGGATGCGTTGGTTTTGCCTGGTCAGTTTGCGCGCGTGCGCGGCGTCTACGGCATGCTGAAATCGGCGGTGGTGGTCCCGCGGATAGCGATTTCGGAAATTCAGGGCCTTTACCGCGTTTACGTAGTTGGCAGCGATAACAGGGTCGAGGTGCGCGACGTCACGCCGGGCCGGGTCACCGGCAACGACATCGTGGTCGAAAAAGGTCTGCAAGGTGACGAGACCGTTGTCGTCGAAGGCCTGCAAAAAGTGCGCTCGGGCACGGTAGTCGATCCGAAGCCGGTCGCTGCGCCCGGGACACAGTCGCCGGCACCCGCGAAATAATCAGCCATGGCCGAGTTTTTCGTTCGCCGCCCGATTGTAGCGATGGTGATCGCCATCATTATCGTCATTGTCGGCTTTGTCGCGATGGGCGCGTTGCCTGTATCGCAGTATCCGGATATCACGCCTCCGGAAGTACAAGTCAGCGCGAGCTATACCGGCGCCAATGCGGAAGTTGTCGAACAGTCAGTCGCGACGCCAGTCGAGCAGAAGATGAATGGCGTCGAGAACATGCTCTACATGAAATCGGTCAATGCCAACGACGGTTCCATGAACCTGACTGTAACTTTCGAGGTGGGTTCCGATCTGGACATGTCAAACGTGCTTGCGCAAAACCGTGTTTCGGAAGCGAACGCAAGCATCCCGGAAGAGGTCAAGCGCCTTGGCATCACTGTCAAGAAGCAGCTCGCGTTTCCATTGCTATTGGTAACATTGTATTCGCCCAATGGCACGTACGACCAGAACTTCCAGAGCAACTACCTGACGATCAATATCCTCGATGCGATCGCGCGCATTCGTGGTGTTGGTCAGGCGAACGTGCTCGGTGGCAGCGACTACGCGATGCGCGTCTGGATCAAGCCGGATCAGTTGGCCAAGCTCGGGCTGACCGTGCCGGATA